>NZ_BAXF01000005.1:0-30189 GCF_001310435.1 Arthrobacter sp. JCM 19049
CGCGCGGGGCGGTGCCCTGCGCCGGCCTTTTCACCTGAGTGGTCCGTGGTGTCGCATTGCCTGATTCACCATTACCGCTCGGGCGAGGCGTCGATGGTGTACTCATGCGTTACCTCCGTCAGTGCTTTCATCCGCGGTGCCCTCGGTGGGGGTGTGATCGTCCTCGGATGATTCAGTGGTCGTATTTTCTGGGTTCAACGGTACTGCACTTTCCTCCAAGTTCTCTTCGAGCTCTTCCTCGGAGTTCTTGGCCACCGCGATGATGTGGTCCTTCTTGCCGGGCTTGGCGAAGATCACGCCCATGGTGTCACGCCCCTTGGATGGGACCTGGGAAACGGCCGAACGCACCACCTTGCCCGACTGCATCACCACCAGCACCTCGTCGCTTTCCTCCACGATCAGCGCGCCGACCAGTTCACCGCGCTCCTCGTTCAGCTTGGCCACCTTAATGCCCAAGCCACCACGGGATTGCACACGGTATTCGGAGACTTCGGTGCGCTTGGCGTAGCCTCGTTGGTGACGGTGAAGACGTAGGAGTCATCACGCACCACATCGGCGGCCAGCAGCTCGTCCCCGTCGCGGAACTTCATGCCGGTCACCCCGGAGGTGGCCCGGCCCATTGGGCGCAGGGCGGTGTCCGTGGCGGTGAAGCGCACCGACTGTCCCTTGCGTGAGACCAGCATCACGTCATCTTCGGGGGTCAGCAGCTGGGCGGAGACCAGCTCATCGCCCTCCCGCAGCTTGATCGCGATGACCCCGGCGGTGCGGTTGGTGTCGTAGTCCTCCAGGCGGGTCTTCTTCACCAGCCCGTCGCGGGTGGCCAGCATCAGGTATTCGGCGTCCTGGTAGGTGCGCAGATCCAGCACCTGGGCGATGTGCTCATCAGGCTGGAAGGCCATCACGTTGGCCACGTGCTGGCCCTTGGCGTCCCGGCTGGCCTCGGCCAGCTCGTAGCACTTGGTGCGGTAGACGCGGCCGTGGTTGGTGAAGAACAGCAGCCAGTTGTGGGTGGAGGTGACGAAGAAGTGCTCCACCACGTCGTCCCCGCGCAGGCTGGCCCCGCGGATGCCCTTGCCGCCGCGGGCCTGGGAGCGGTAGTTGTCGATCCGGGTGCGCTTGACGTAGCCGCCGCGGGTGATGGTCACGACCATCTCCTCCTCGGGGATCAGGTCCTCGACGCTCATGTCCCCGTCGTAGCCCATCAGGATCCGGGTGCGGCGCTCATCCCCGTGCTTGTCCACGATCTCGGCCAGTTCCTCCGAGACGATCTCCCGCTGGCGGGCCGGGTCGGCGATGATTGCCTTGAACTCGGTGATCATGGTTTCCAGCTCCGCATGGCGGTCCTGGATCTTCTGGCGCTCGAGGGCCGCCAGGCGGCGCAGCTGCATGTCCAGGATGGCGCGGGCCTGCTCCTCGTCGATGTCCAGCAGCTCCATCAGCCCGTCGCGGGCGGCCTCGGTGGTGGAGGAGCGGCGGATCAGCGCGATGACCTCATCCAGCGCGTCCAGGGCCTTGAGCAGCCCGCGCAGGATGTGGGCTTCCTCCTCGGCCTTGGCCAGCCGGTACTGGGTGCGGCGCACGATCACTTCGATCTGGTGAGTGACCCAGTGGCGGATGAATCCGTCCAGCGGCAGGGTGCGTGGCACCCCGTCGACGATGGCGAGCATGTTCGCGGAGAAGTTGGACTGCAGCTCGGTGTGCTTGTAGAGGTTGTTCAGCACCACCTTGGCCACCGCGTCGCGGCGCAGGATGATCACCAGGCGCTGGCCGGTGCGGCCGCTGGTCTCGTCGCGCATGTCCGCGATGCCCGAGATCTTCCCGTCGCGCACCAGGTCGGCGATCTTCATCGCCAGGTTGTCCGGGTTGGCCATGTACGGCAGTTCGGTGACCACCAGGCAGGTGCGGCCCTGGATTTCCTCCACGTTGACCACCGCGCGCATGGTGATCGAGCCGCGGCCGGTGCGGTAGCGTCGGCGATGCCTTGGTGCCCAGGATCATCGATCCGGACGGGAAGTCCGGGCCTTGATGCGCTGCATCAGCGCGGCCAGCAGCTCCTCGCGGGAGGCCTCCGGGTTCTGCAGGTACCACTGCACACCCTCGGCGACCTCGCGCAGGTTGTGCGGCGGAATGTTGGTGGCCATGCCCACCGCGATGCCCGAGGAACCGTTGACCAGAAGGTTCGGGAAGCGGGCCGGCAGGACCACCGGCTCCTGGTTCTTCCCGTCGTAGTTGTCCTGGAAGTCAACGGTGTTCTCGTTGATGTCCCGGACCATTTCCATGGCCAGCGGGGCCATCTTGGTTTCGGTGTAACGCTGGGCGGCGGCCCCGTCGTTGCCCGGGGAGCCGAAGTTGCCCTGGCCCAGGGCCAGCGGGTAGCGCATCACCCAATCCTGGATCAGGCGCACCAGCGCATCGTAGATCGCGCTGTCGCCGTGCGGGTGGTACTGGCCCATGACCTCGCCGACCACGCGGGCGCATTTGTTGTAGGCGCGTTCGGGACGGTAGCCGCCGTCGTACATCGCGTACAGCACGCGCCGGTGCACGGGCTTGAGCCCATCGCGCACGTCGGGCAGCGCACGCCCGACGATCACGGCCATCGCGTAGTCCAGGTAGGACCGCTGCATTTCGGTCTGCAAGTCAACCTGGTCGATGCGGTCCAGCACGTCGCCGCCGTCGGCCACGATCTCCCCGTCGACCGGTTCGCTGCCAGGAGTCTGCTCGTCGCTCATTTCATCCCTTTGGGTAAGTCAAGCTTTTAGGTAGTCACGCCGTCATGCGGCGAAGTGTCTGCGCGGAGCGCGCCTGGGACTAGATGTCCAGGAAGCGCACGTCCTTGGCGTTCTGCTGGATGAAGCTGCGCCGGGATTCGACGTCCTCGCCCATCAGCACGGAGAACACCTCGTCGGCGGCGGCCGCGTCGTCCATCGCCACCTGGCGCAGGGTACGGTGTTCGGGGTCCATGGTGGTGTCCCACAGCTCCGAGTAGTCCATCTCGCCCAGGCCCTTGTAGCGCTGGATGCCGTTGTCCTTGGGCAGGCGCCTGTTTGCGGCCTGCCCGGCCAGCAGCGCGTCGTCGCGTTCCTTGTCGGTGTAGACGAACTCGTGCGGCGCGTTGGACCACTTGATCCGGTACAGCGGCGGGGAGGCCAGGTAGACGTAGCCCTGTTCGATCAGCGGGCGCATGAAGCGGAAGATCAGGGTCAGCAGCAGCGTGGTGATGTGCTGGCCGTCCACGTCCGCGTCGGCCATCAGCACGATCTTGTGGTAGCGCAGCTTGGCCATGTCGAATTCCTCGCCAATGCCGGTGCCGAAGGCGGTGATCATCGCCTGCACCTCGCGTTGCCCAGTGCGCGGTCCAGGCGGGCGCGCTCCACGTTCAGGATCTTGCCGCGCAGCGGCAGGATCGCCTGGGTGTGCGGGTCCCGCCCGCGCTTGGCCGAACCGCCGGCCGAGTCACCCTCGACGATGAAGATCTCGCATTCCTCGGGGTTCTTCGAGGAGCAGTCCGAGAGCTTGCCCGGCATGCCGAAGGACTCCATGGGGGACTTGCGCCGGGCGTTGTCACGCGCCTTGCGGGCGGCGACGCGGGCCTGGGAGGCCAGCTGGGCCTTGCGGATGATGTCCTTGGCCGAGCCCGGGTTGCGCCCGAACCAGTCGCCGAGCTGGTCGTTGACCACGCCCTGCACGAAGCCGCGGGCAATCGAGTTGCCCAGCTTGGTCTTGGTCTGCCCCTCGAACTGCGGTTCGGCAAGCTTGACCGAGACCACCGCGGTCAGCCCCTCGCGGGCATCGTCGCCGGTGAGGTTGTCGTCCTTTTCGCGCAGGATCTTGTTTTCCCGGGCGTAGCGGTTGATCAGGCTGGTCAGCGCGGCGCGGAAGCCTCTTCGTGGGTGCCGCCCTCATGGGTGTTGATGGTGTTCGCGTAGGTGTGCACCGATTCGGCGTACGCGGTGGTCCACTGCATGGCCACCTCGATGCTGATTCCGCGTTCGGTGTCCTCGGCCTCGAAGGCGATGACCTCATCGTGCACCAGCTCGACCTTCTTGGCCTGGTTCAGGTGCTTGACGTAGTCCAGCAGGCCGTTTTCGTACAGGTAGTCCACCACGCGGGGCTTGGGGTCGGCGTCCTGCCCGGCCTCGTCGTCCTCCAGCGCGTCCTCGGTGTGCAGCACCCGTTCGTCGGTCAGCCGGATGCGCAGCCCCTTGTTCAGGAACGCCATCTGCTGGAAGCGGGCCCGCAGCGTCTCGAAGTCGAACTCGGTGGTGTCAAAGATGTCCGGATCCGGGTAGAAGGTCTGGATGGTGCCGGTTTCCTGGGTTTCCTCGCCCCGGGTCAGCTCCTGCTGGGTGACCCCGCCGTTGGCGAAGGAGATCCGCCAAGCATAGCCCTCACGGCGGACCTCGGTCTCCACGCGCCGGGACAGCGCGTTGACCACGGAAATGCCCACGCCGTGCAGGCCGCCGGACACGGCGTAGCCGCCACCGCCGAACTTGCCGCCGGCGTGCAGGATCGTCATGACGACCTCAACGGTGGGTTTGCCCTCGGTGGGGTGCACGTCCACCGGGATGCCGCGGCCGTTGTCCTCCACGCGTACCCCGCCATCGGCCTGCAGGGTCACCTCGATGGTGTCGCAGTACCCGGCCAGGGCCTCGTCCACAGAGTTGTCCACGACTTCATAGACCAGGTGGTGCAGCCCGCGCGGTCCGGTGGAGCCGATGTACATGCCGGGGCGTTTGCGGACGGCCTCCAGGCCCTCGAGCACCGTGATGTCCTGGGCTCCATAGGTGTGTTCAACTTTGGAAGACATCGATTCCGTGGAGCTGGGGCTGTTCGCTGGCTCCTGCGGTGAAGCGTTTTCGGTAGACACGGGTGCTACGTACTCCTCGAATTTTGATGCGCTGGCCGATGCTTCCGGTTGACCCGGAAAGACGCGGCCATGTTCCTATGCCCTGACCGGAATGAATCGCAACACTCCCGCGCGGGCACACTTACACCAATTCTACCCGGTTTATGGAAAAATGCTGGGATCGGCGTCTCAAAACAGGCCGCTAAACGCACAAAATCCTGCATCTAAGAGGTTCGGGGACCGCAACTGAGGGGGATGCATGCACCGGGGGCGTGAGAGCGCCACATGGCACGCCAGCAATTTCTACCCGTAGGTGTCCCGCGGACCACGGCCGGCGACCGAACGACTGCCATGGCGCCAGGAGGGGGCGTTGGGACCCAGCACCTTGATCACGGTGACAATTCCTGGCCCCAGCTCCGCGTCGAAGCGCTTGAGCAGTTGGTGGGTCAGCAGCCGCAGCTGGGTGGCCCACGAGGTGGAATCGCAGCGCACCACCACCACCGTATCCGCAAAGGACTCGGGCTTGCAGTGGGCAGCCACGTCGGGACCCACGATCTCTTCCCAGCGTCCGAGCACCGAGCCCACGGCCACCTGGGTTCCCCAGCCGCGGGTTTTGGACAAACGGGAAATCACTTCGCCAATGACCCTGGGTCCCGGCCCCCGTCGGCGGCCTTGCGGGGAGCCTTGTCCCCGGACTTGCGTGCCGCCTGGCGCTGCTGCACGCGGGCCATGCGTGCGGCATCGATGCGGGTTTCCCCGCGTTCCTCGGCCAGACGGCGCATCCGGTTCAGCAGTGCCTTGGCCGGGTCAATCTCTTCCTCAGACGTCATCGACGTGTCCCGGACTGACCTGGAAGAAACTGCCCTTGAGCGTGGATGGTACATCCTCGGGCACCGCCGCCGTGACCAGCACCTGCTCCGCGCCGGCCACAATATGGGCCAGGCGATCGCGGCGGGTGGCATCCAATTCGGCGAAAACGTCGTCGAGGATCAGGATCGGCCCGGATCCCGGACGCGGGTCGTCATCGCCGAACACGCGGTAGGCGGCCAGGCGCAGCGCCAGTGCGAAGGACCAGGTTTCGCCGTGAGAGGCGTAGCCTTGGCCGGGGTGCTGCCCAGATACAAGGCCACGTCGTCGCGGTGCGGGCCAAACAAGGTGATCCCCCGCTCCAGCTCACGGTCCCGGTTGGATTCAACCATGTGCAGCAGCTGTTCCTGCAGCTGCTGCTGGGTGAGGCCGGGCAACTGCGAATGATCCAGTTCCGCCTCCGGACCCTCTCCACTGATCGAACTGAGGTATTGGGTGCTCGCGCTCTTGGCGCCGTCGGCCAAGTCGGCGTAGGCCGCCGCCATGTAGGGCTCGAGCAGTTCCAGCACCCGAAGCCGTCCGTGCATCAACCTTGCGCCCATGGCGGCCAGTTGCAGGTCCCATGCCTGCAGGGTTGCTTCTTGCGATGAGTTGAGGGTGGTGCGTCCGCGCACCGACTTCAGCAGCGCATTGCGCTGCTTGACGATGCGTTCGTAGTCGTTCTTTGTGGCCACTTCCGCTGGGCGCAGGGAAAGCAACAAGTCATCTAGGAACTTGCGGCGGTTGGACGGGTCACCCTTGATCAAGGCCAAATCCTCGGGGGCGAACAGTACGGTGCGAACAATCCCCACGATTTCTCGCGCCCGCACCGGATTGGCGCGGTTGATCCGCGCCCTGTTGACCTTCCCGCTGGTGATTTCAACCTCCAGCGAGGTGACGCGCTCGGCTCGATGCAGGGCTCCGCGGATAATGGCCCGCTCGGCACCGAAACGGATCAGCGGCGCATCGTTGCTCACCCGGTGCGATGACAAGGTGGCGAGGTAGCCGACGGCCTCGACGATATTTGTTTTGCCGACCCCGTTGGGACCGATCAGTACGTTGATCCCCGGAGCCAACCGCACATCGGCTTGCGCGTAGGAGCGAAAGTCGGTGAGGGAGAGTTGCGAGATGTACACCAAGAGTCCTGAAATGAAAGCGGTGAGGGCTGCCTGCCCCCACCGCAAAGGTAGTTAGTTCGCGTTCGGAAGGCGCACAGGCATGACCAGATACCGGTACTGGTCCTGATCGTCATCCTCGGCCGAGGCCTGTCCGGTCATCATTGCCGGCTTAGGTGCACTGGTGAATGAGAAGCGCACGTAGTCAGTGTTGAAGGATCCCAGCCCTTCACCCAGGTAGGTGGGGTTGAAGGCGACGGTGATGTCTTCACCGGAGAGCTGGGTTTCGATTGCTTCTTCGGCCTGGGCGTCTTCCCCGGTTCCAGCATCCAATGTCAGCTGTCCGTCGGTGAATGCCATGCGTACTGGAGTATTTCGTTCGGCCACCACCGAGACGCGGCGAACCGCCTCAATGAGTTCGTTGGTGCGCACGGTCGCATGAATCGGGGTGTTTTCGGGGAAGAGCGATCGGATCTTGGGGTAATCGCCGTTGATCAGCAGCGAGGTGGTGCGCCGGTTGGCGCTTTCGAAACCGACCATTTCGCCGTTCTCGCCAATGGCAATCTTCAATTCTCCCGCTGAAGCCAAGGTCTTGGCGACTTCATTGAGCGTTTTGGCCTTGATGAGCAGTGAGGTTGAGATTTCCGGCTGGGCAGGCTTCCAGTGCAGCTCACGCATGGCCAATCGGTAACGGTCGGTGGCCAGGAACGTTATCAGGTCATTTTCAATTTCAACCTTGATCCCGGTCAGAACCGGAAGGGTGTCGTCCTTTGAGGCAGCAACAATCACCTGTGAAACTGCTTCGGCGAAAGCTTGACCGTCCACGGTTCCCGAGACTTCCGGGAGTTTGGGCAGTTCAGGGTATTCATCCACCGGCATCGTTGCCAGATGGAACCGTGAGCGACCGCAGGTCACCGTGATCTTTGACCTTCGGTTTCAATCGTCACGGTGGACTGAGGCAAACTTCGGGTGATGTCCGCCAGGAGGCGTCCCGAAACGAGAATCGAGCCTTCTTCGGAAATGTCAGCGGGAATTTGGATATGCGAGGAGATCTCGTAGTCGAATCCTTCAAGCCGAACCATTCCTTGATTGGTGGTCAGCAAAATACCGGCTAGGACCGGAGACGGCGGACGCTGAGACAAAGACCGAGCGGTCCAGGACACGGCTTCAGCCAACACATCCTTTTCAACGCTGAACTTCACGAATCAATCCGCCTTTCGGAGCGCACTAGCTTGCCAGCAAGCCTTTGAGGTCAATCTCTACCGAGTTCTTAAGCATAGACAACGAACCACGGAGCAAGGTCAATCTTGCCATGTTTAGAGCTATTGCTCTCATCGAGAAAAGCTGATCGCTCCGGTAAGTGGCTCGATGTGATGTCACGAGGTTCCTGCGTTGTCCAGAATGTCTCCGACATCAGCGACAGCTGATCTTGGTGTTCGGTGAGAGGCATAGGTCAGGGGAACAAGGACTCGTTATTTGAAGGCCTAAGGGTTTAAAGGGGGAGTGTTAATAACCCTTGTGGATCCTGTGGATAACCGATTAAAGGCAGATCGAACCCAGATTGTGCATGTGAACAGTCTGTGGTTTCAAGTGGAACTCAGTTCCACGAAGGTGTTGATACTCAGTTTCACGGTTTTTAGATCCACAGCGACCCCCTGAGTTATCCGCAGAGACCTCTGGAGCTGTCACCAGTTCATCCACAAATCTATCCACAGCTGTGGTTTTCGGTCCTAATGTTCTCGCTGGCTCTGTTTGATGCGGTTAGTTAGCTCTGTGACCTGGTTGAAGATGGCACGACGTTCAGCCATAAGTTCGCGGATTTTGCGATCGGCGTGGATCACCGTCGTATGATCACGTCCGCCCAGCTCCGCACCGATCTTAGGAAGCGACATGTCGGTCAATTCCCGCAACAGGTACATGGCGATCTGTCGCGCGGTGACCAAAGTACGCGTTCGCGACTTGCTGTTCAGCTCGTCAATAGTCAAACCAAAATATTCGGCGGTCTGTTTGATGATGGTGGAGGGAGTGATCTCCTGCGCGCCGTCTTCGCTGATGAGATCCTTCAGCACGGTTTCCGCCAGCGTCAGGTCAACCTGCTGATTATTCAGGGAAGCGAACGCCGTCACCCGAATCAGGGCGCCCTCCAGTTCGCGGATATTTGTAGAGATCCTGGAAGCGATGTACTCCATGACGTCACTGGGTGCGGACAGGTTCTCGGCATCTGCTTTCTTACGCAGGATGGCGATACGTGTTTCTAGCTCCGGAGGCTGAATATCCGTGAGTAGACCCCATTCGAAGCGGGAACGCATCCGGTCTTCGAAGCCCTGTAGCTGCTTCGGAGGCAGGTCGGAGGTAATCACTACCTGCTTGTTGTGGTTGTGCAACGCATTGAAGGTATGGAAGAACTCTTCCTGGGTGGCATCTTTATTCGCAAGGAACTGGATGTCGTCAATGAGCAGGATGTCCACGTTGCGATAGGTCTGCTTGAAGCTTGCGCCCTCGTCATCCCGGATTGAATTGATGAAGTCATTTGTGAATTCTTCGGAATTTACATAGCGAACCCGGATGCCCTTATACAGGTGGCGAGCATAGTGCCCAATGGCGTGCAGGAGGTGAGTCTTGCCCAGTCCCGAATCTCCATAAATGAATAAAGGATTGTAGGCCTTGGCCGGCGCTTCAGCGACCGCCACCGCTGCGGCGTGGGCGAAGCGGTTGGAGGAACCGATCACAAACGTGTCAAAAATGTACTTCGGATTCAGACGACCGAACTCTTGAGAATTCGATGGGGGAGTCGGCTGCGGCGCCGGCTTGGGACGTGGGCCGGTAGGCTCTGGCCCGGTGTCTTCTTCGATGGCTGCGGCAGCAGCGACATCCTCGGCCTTCTCTTCTTCCTCAGAATCTGCCAGCGTCAGATCAACACTGACTGCACAGCGAATCTCGTCTTGGAAGACAATGCGCAGTGCATCGTCAAGAGGTTCGCGCAGTTGCGTCTGGAGAATATCGCGTGTGAGATCGTTGGGCACTGCTACCAAGAGAGTGCTGCCGATCAGACCCTGGGCCTTGGCCAGCGATACAAACGGGCGGTAGCGCGCCTTGACCCGGTCGTCATCCTCGATCTGGCGGATCACCTGACGCCATGAGCTGCCAATGGTATTGGTCTCGTCGGTGCTCACGTAGGTGCTCCACTTCCTTCGGTTTGTGCAATTCTCATCACATTTCAGTCGCCCTTGGGGCCGAAAACGCTTGGCAATCGCGGGACATCGACTCTGATTCTAGCCCCCATCCACAACGTTATGCACAGATCTGGGGAAAAACTTGCCCTCAGAGGTGTGGAAACCCGCTTTTCGCGGGATGTCAAGGCGTTTCCAACGTCTGAATGACGTGCATGGATCGGAAAATGTGTGAAATTTCTTTCTCTCCGGGCTCGTAATCCACAGATATGGGATAGATTATTCACAGGCCTTCAGCTCGGGGCGGACCCCCAGAAGGTGGAATCGCGGCAATTTGACGTGCCGTGCAGATTTTTCTATCGTTATTCAGTCCTATGCGTGTGTTTTGTGCCCTGCTCAGATCATTAGAAGAGCCCACTGAACCTCGCATGCAATAAGTACGAGCGTCAGCCTGTTGTTTGCTAACCGGTAGTAACGGGCAAGTCGCATCCCTAGATCGTCTTGGAGAAATACCGTGAGCAAGCGGACTTACCAGCCCAACAACCGTCGTCGTGCCAAGAAGCACGGTTTCCGTCTTCGTATGCGTACCCGCGCGGGTCGTGCCATCCTGTCGGCACGCCGTTCCAAGGGCCGCAGCTCGCTGTCCGCATAAATTTGCGGCACAGCTTTTGGACACAGGCGGGCACGGAAAATCATACGTTCCGTGTAGCTAGCCATGTTGCCAAAGAATCAGCGACTGCGACTATCGCAGGACCTTACAGCCACAGTACGTTCCGGTGTCCGAAGCGGGCGCCGGAACGTCGTGCTATATGCACGCCGCCAAGCGGACCCTGTAAGTGGGGATCGCATTGGATTTATCGTTTCAAAGGCTGTTGGCGTCGCCGTGAAGAGGAACCTGGCTAAACGCCGTTTACGAGCGATAGCCCGTGAGCTGCGTAGCGACGAGGGAAACCTTGACATCGTCGTACGGGCCTTCCAGGCGCCGCGGAGCTGTCGTGGGATGAATTGCGCCGGCAGGTAGCGAGCGGTTGGTCCGCGATCGAGCACAAACTCGTGGACCGATGATGCGCAAGGAAAGCAAGGCCCGCACCGGTCCTGTTTGGTTCATCATCGATATTCCTCGAAATATCTTGATCGGGTTGCTGATCGCCTATCGAAAGCTGATTTCTCCGCTATATGGGGATGTGTGCCGATATTTCCCCAGCTGCTCTGCCTACGGCTTGGAAGCCGTGACCAAACATGGGGCAGTCAAAGGGACAGGGCTAACGGCCTGGCGCATATTGCGATGCAATCCTTTTAGCCATGGCGGAGTCGACCATGTACCTGAGAGCCGAAGAATTTGGCCCGACGGTAAACTGCCGAAGATCATAGTTTTGAATCACCCGGTGATTCCCGACGATGAAGATGATGCCGCACCGCGCGGACACAAGGAGCCTGACCGGTAATGAACTTCTTAGACACGATACTGACTCCGTTCACATACGTGGTCTCGTGGATTCTGTGGGCTTTCCACGAGCTCTTTACGCGCATAGGCATGAATCCAGACTCCGGTGTCACCTGGACACTGTCGATCATGTTCCTGGTGCTGTTGATTCGTAGCGCGCTAATTCCTGTTTTCGTCAAGCAGATCAAGCGCAACGCGCCATGCAAGCCCTGCAGCCGGACCTGCGCAAGCTTCAGGCGAAGTACAAGGGCAAGACGGACCAGATGTCGCGTCAGGCTATGGTTCAGGAACAGCAGGCGCTGTTCAAGAAGCACAAGACCAACCCACTTTCATCTTGTCTGCCGCTACTGGTGCAGATGCCGTTCTTCTTCGCCCTGTTCCGCGTGCTCAATACCGCTTCACGGGCCAGCAGCGAAGGACGTTCGGTGGGCGCGCTAAACGCCGACCACATCCGCAGCTTCGACCAGTCCACCATCTTCGGTGCTCCGTTGTCGGAAACGTTCCTCGGGACCATCAACTCCGGTGCGGTGAACCCCGCTGTTATCGTGGTCGCGATCATCATGATCCTGGCCATGACCGCTTCCCAGTTCATTACCCAGCGTCAGCTGATGACTAAGAACATGACGAAGGAAGCCCTCGAGGGCCCCTTCATGCAGCAGCAGAAGATGATGCTGTACATTCTTCCGCTGGTCTTCGGCATTGGTGGCATCAACTTCCCCATCGGCGTACTGATCTACTGGACCGCTCCAACCTTTGGACCCTGGGCCAGCAATTCTGGGTCATCCGCAATAACCCCACCCCGGGTTCGGAAGCAGAACGTGAGCTGAACGCCCGTCGCGCTGCCAAGGGGCTGCCTCCAGTGGGGCAGAAGAAGACCGAAGAGGCAGAGCCCGTGGTGGAGCCCAAGGGCCAGCGCGTGCAGCCCCAGCGCAAGAATCGTAGGAAGAAGAAGTAGGCATGACTGCAACCGAGAATCCTGAAGTGTCACAGGCGAAGAAGCCGTAGAAGAGCATGTTGTAGATGTTGCCGATGAAGCGATGTCGCAGCCGATTACCTCGAGGAACTGTTGGATATTGCAGACCTTGACGGCGATATTGACATTGAAGTTCGTGGCGGCCGTACCTACATTTCCGTGGTCGCTGACGAACAGAGTTCTGATCTGGCCGGGCTGATCGGCAAGGACGGCGAGGTGCTCGACGCGTTACAAGAGCTAACCCGGCTTGCGGTCCTGAACGTCACAGGGGAGCGTTCTCGGCTGGTATTGGATATTGCCGGCCACCGCGCGGCGCGTACTGAGAAACTGCGTCAGATCGCCGAGGAAGCGATCGAGCGGGTACAGGAATCGGATGAGCCGTTCCATCTGGAACCGATGAGCGCGTATGAGCGTAAACTCGTGCACGACATCATCGCGGATGCTGGGCTGCATTCAGAGTCCGAAGGTGAAGCCTCGCGTCGACACATCGTTGTCACCACACTCTAGTAAATGAGAGCCCACCTTCGGGTGGGCTCTTTTGTCTCAGGGAGAATACCGAAATGACCCAAGACCTCAGCATGACGGCGGAAGAGAATGCAGCCGCGGAAGCGATCTTCGGCGACCGACTGGAACTGGCTCGGCGCTACGTGGAACACCTTGCCACTTCAGGCATCGAGCGAGGCCTTTTAGGTCCGCGTGAGGTGCCACGTCTTTGGTCTCGACACGTGTTGAATTGTGCCGTTATTGAGTCCCTGATGCTCTCTGACGCGCAGGTGGCTGACGTAGGCAGCGGTGCCGGCCTTCCCGGCCTTTGTCTGGCTATTGCACGTTCAGATCTCCAGCTAACCCTTATTGAACCCCTAGAGCGTCGTTGCATCTGGCTGACTGAGGTTATTGACGATCTGGGCCTTGATAACGTAGTAGTGATGCGCGGGCGCGCGGAACAGATGTTGGATGCTGTAGATGCGGACTATGTTACTGCGCGGGCTGTATCCGCCCTGAGTAACTTGGCAGGACTAACGATTCCTCTGTTGCACGGCAAGGGGGAGCTGCTAGCCATTAAGGGACGGTCTGCTGCCGAAGAGGTCGCAAAGGCCGCGAAGGTCATTCGCAAGCTGGGTGGAACTCACACCGAGGTCCTCACCGTCGGTGAGCGCCTACTGGAGGACCCGACTACGGTGGTTCGAATCAAGGTTGGCTAGCCCATACGGGCTAACCTAGATGTGTAGGCGAGGGTTTTGCTCGTATCACCGAAACGATCGAGCTAAAACAACGTTCTTAATTTGTTTAATTTGTTTCACGTGAAACACATGCAGCGGAGTGGCAACAACTGCGCTGATTCACGGTAAGGAGTGCCGCCCTTGACCAAGGGAAAGAATTCGTCGAGTAACGTCTTCGACATCAACGATGCGTCTTCCCCACTAGCGAGTCAATTGGCCAGCGAACATCGTCGACGCGAAGCGCTATCGGAGAAGGTGGTACCTATGCCCGAGAAGACTCGATACTTCACGATTTCCAATCAGAAGGGCGGCGTAGGCAAGACGACCACTACGGTCAATCTCGCCGCTGCCCTGGCCAAGAGCGGGCTTAATGTGCTGGTGATCGATATTGATCCACAGGGCAACGCATCGACGGCTCTAGGGATCGAGCATCATTCCGAAGTCGACAGCATTTACGACGTTCTGATCAACGATCTTCCGTTGAATGAAGTCGTGGCGACCTGCCCGGATCTGCCGTCGCTTCAAGTTGCTCCTGCAACAATTCACTTGGCCGGCGCAGAAATAGAACTTGTCTCGGTTGTCGCCAGAGAGCAGCGACTACAGAAGGCCTTGGACGCCTACGCACGATGGCGCCAACGCGAGGGCCTTCCTCGACTGGACTATGTGTTTATCGACTGTCCGCCCAGCTTGGGCCTGCTGACAGTCAATGCTTTTGTAGCCGCGCGAGAGGTCCTAATCCCGATCCAGTGTGAGTACTACGCTTTGGAAGGTCTAAGCCAGCTATTGAAGAACATCGAGATGATTCAGACGCATCTCAATTCGAAGCTTTCGGTGTCGACAATCCTGCTGACCATGTACGACGGACGAACCAACCTCGCCGCCCAAGTGGCCACCGAGGTCCGGGAGCACTTCCCGGAGCAAGTTCTGAAGGCTGTTATTCCAAGAAGCGTGCGAATCTCTGAGGCTCCAAGCTACCAGCAGACCGTCATTACTTACGATCCAAATTCCACAGGCGCTCTGTCGTATCTGGAAGCAGCGGTGGAAATTGCGGAACGGGGCGAACCTAAATAAAGAGGCTCCGCCGCCGATGTGCATCATAAGAACAACCTCTATCAGTTGATTCTGGAATGTCCATCGTAGGGCGACCTGCAGGTTCTAAGGCATGACCGCTAGCTCACCGACAGAGGTAGGTTGTAGGAAGTTTCTAAGCGTTTTGATGCACATTCAGCATTAGACTAGGTATGGGTTGAGTGTCTTGATGAAAGGGCGGGCCATCAATGGCTGAGAAAAAACGGGGATTGGGACGGGGTCTTGGTGCGTTGATCTCCAGTTCCCCGGCCGTTGCGGCTGAGGAAAACGACTCTGTTTCACGTGAAACAACCACGCACGAAACTATTGTTGCCGGCAATGCTAAGTCTAAATCCGGACGTCCCGTAGATATGTTCTTTGAGCCCGGGCGAAAGACCAACACGGGCGACGCCGGAGTACCAGGTACTAAAAAGCCGATCAAACGTGGTCGTGCAACGATGCCGGATCTAACCTCAAGCGTGAAGCCGAGGTCGTCTTCGGAGGATGCGTCGAAGCCGTCGAAGCCAGAGCCTCAGCTTAGTGAGCCTACTATTGAGGCGGATTCAGAGCAACTGGTAGAAGTTCCGGGCGCACGGTTTGCGGAAGTTGACGTTAAGGATATCCACCCGAACCGCAAGCAACCGCGATCTAATTTTGACGAAGAGCAGATGGATGAGCTGATACATTCCATTCGCGAGATTGGTCTCCTTCAGCCAATTGTCATTAGGCCTTCACGCGAAGATGGACGTGAACCCTACGAGCTTGTCATGGGTGAACGCCGTTGGCGCGCTACCCAAGCGGCGGGACTGAACAAGATCCCGGCGATCATTCGAGATACTCAGGATACGGACTTACTTCGGGATGCTCTGCTTGAGAATCTCCACCGGTCTGAGCTGAATCCCTTGGAAGAAGCAGCTGCCTACCAACAGCTTCTCCAGGAATTCGATTGCACTCAAGAGGTTCTTTCTTCACGCATCGGTCGTTCTCGCTCACAAATCTCGAATACGATCCGCCTTATGAAGTTGCCTCCACTCGTCCAGCGTCGTGTAGCAGCCGGAGTACTGTCAGCGGGGCATGCTCGCGCTCTTCTGGGACTGTCCAATAGTGAGGCAATCGAGCAGCTGGCACAACGGGTGATTAATGAAGGTCTTTCCGTACGCGCCACCGAAGAAGCCGTGGCGCTTAGCGATGACAAGCCGACCTCCAAGCGGCCTTCCAAGCCCCGTGAAACCGCCAGGAATGAAAGACTTGATTTCATAGCTTCATCACTGGCGGACCGCCTTGATACTAACGTAAAGATTGCCTTAGGCGCCCGAAAGGGAAAGGTCAGTATCGAATTCGCCTCCGTGGAAGACTTGAATCGCATCATGACAGTACTTGCACCGGAGATCAAGGACTAATAGGACAAACAAAGGACGGGTGGTTTCACGTGAAACCACCCGTCCTTTGTCGTCTGCAGGGGAGTAAGGCTGTATAGGCGGGGCACCCTTCTGGCTTACCCGACCAATACGCACCGACGTCGTATTCGCCATAAGCTTCTAATGCGCCGGAGATGAACGTGGAGTGTTCCTGTCCTTGAGCGCCTAAATATAGTGAGCATCTCGCTCCACGAAACGAGGAGCGTAAACGTGTTGATCCACAAGTTCTCAAACTGAGAGGTAGCAGCATGACAGAATGAGCGTGAAGAATTTCAAAGAATAGCGCTGATCGCCGCTCTGCTGCTGACTAGAGAGAAGGTAGGTCGCTCCGGAACAACTACCGTACTCACGAACTGGTTTAACGGTGCGTTGATTTCTGTTTCACGTGAAACTTCGTCCATTGCTACCCGACATCCAAAGCCGGTTCTACCTATCCCAAAAGCAGTGAACAGTGTCAAGTCATGGAGGTGGGTTGTGGATGAAGCATCTTCATCCTCTCAACTTCACGATTATAGAGTCCTTCCGATATCCGCGTTCTTCGACTCTTGGAATCGCTGGCGTTTGGCGGGTTCCCGGTAATGCAGGAGTAGATAAGCCAGGGAACTGACGTTAGTACGTGTTTCGTTTAGTGATGTGTACCCTTAGCAGTCCGGCGCCTAGTTGGGCACCAGGAATTGAGACCTCAGCAAACATCGCTAGTACATCTTCCGTTGCCCGAGTGCGAAGCGTACTTCTCAGCGGTTAATCTACAAGCATGGGGAATTTCCATCAACCGGTGCACTATAACGCAGGAGAACTCAGCCTAGCCAGTTTCCAATCTTGGACAACCCGCTGTGCCGCTGCATATTTTCTCTGGCTGTTCCCCGAGTACGAGCCGGCGCTATCGGTAGCAAGAACGTATGGATACGTGGGAGATACCCACTAGCCACTTGAACGCGCGACCGTAGCACTTCTTGCTGTCTACGCTGCCAGTGCCGACGAGGCCTGTACGCGCGAGGGAGTGAACCTTTGATAACGACGCTGATATCGATGGTGGGCCACCTCTCTCCATGTTCTGAAGCCCCTACAGGTGTACGGTTCGCGCTACTCTCGATTCCTCTGGCTTCCGGAAGAGCCTACAGTGACTGCCCACCGCGAATAGCGTAGGCAACGGTGGGAAGTTTGCTCCTTATGAACTTCAGTTTCCCAATAAGGCTCGTAGCCGAAATTCGATTTGTTTGCTGATGAAGATCGCCTACACAACCGAGGAGTGGACGGCTCCGCGCTCCAGCGGAAGATTGTAGTTTTCGACTGTTTCACGTGAAACGGAGAGTGGAACTCCCAGCTTGCGATAGATAGGAGAATAAGCGGAGCCGGATAGAACCTGCGGCCTATATTCATGCAGTCAAATCTGCGTCCTGCGGCGATCCTGCAGTTATTCGGGCTACTTCTGCAAGGATGCTTGCCTCGGGAGCAAACGCCCTACTTATTGCGGTTCCGCTGTCGACCGGCTCGGGCTTCTTCCGGGCCCACCGACCGGCCGTCTTTCCAGGCGCATAAGATACATCCCCGACCATTGTTCCACGTGCAGCGTCTCCGTAAACGAAGTGTAGATACGATGGAGGAGCTTCAGCCGTCGGATCCTCGAAGGCCTCTGTTCGTTTCTGAGACTTCAGATCTACTCGGGCACGCCCTAACCCCCTGAGGAGAGCTATAAGGCCCTCAGCAAGGCTCCTGTAGCCGCTGATGGCAGGATTTTGCAGCCCAATGCTGAGCTCAATCTTCGGAGCAGGCCAAGGAGCACCTACGGAAGGGCTCATTGACAACTCGGCAAGTCGCGAGGGGTTATGTTTCTAATTATTCGAAGGGGAGGGGCCGGATCCTAGGTTGTGGTTGCACTAGAAGCATTTGCTGCGTCCTCTGGCTGCCCGCGAGGCAATGATGTCGCAAGGGGCTTGTAGTGGATAGTGACGCGCCGGAGTACGTCCAAGGACAATGAGTTTCGCGACGCCGTTGTCTCCTCTTGAAGGCCGGTGGGAACCGGGATCAAGCGTTACTGATGTAGGGGCACTCTAAGCCCTACAGAGCGTCTAAGGCCACTGACTCCAACGCCGGAAGTTCGATTCAACGTCAAGTTTTGGGCTCGCAAACCTGACCTGTACCTAGAGAAGCCGTTCGTGTGGAAAATAGAGGGGGTGCAGCGAAGAGGGCACACGAGGTTTTGGTACTACAGCTCTAAGTTCAAACCTTGCACAAACAGTAAATCGCAAAGTTTCACGTGAAACGGTTGGGGATCCATTCTGGCGGCATAGCTAATATCGCCTAACTGCTATGAGCTTTGAGCTGTGTCAGAGCTGGACGCCTGAATACACCTTAGGCAATTCCCTTCGAGAGACACCAACGCCAGGGGTGACTCTAACTTTCTCGTGTTGTTCGCTTTGCCGGGTTCAGCGAGTAAAGCGTTAGGGCAGCTGTGCGTGTTGCGGACGAAGCACTGGCAACACAGAAAGTGCAGGCATTTCCTAAAGTAGGGGAGTAGGGACCGGTGGGCGTTGAAGTAGTCATTGCCCAATTCGCGACACTACTGCGGGATGCTTGTGGGTAGAAACATTGAAAAACCGGGGTGAGACTAGTCGCAGATCGGTATCGAAGGTATTCGAAATTCAGGGATAGACCTTGTCTTCGGGGACAGCTGGGTCATGAAGACCGGCAACTTTCCCGGTCGGTGATTTTGCTCCTCCACTTGGAACAGAGGAAACATTAGCGACGTTGGTCCGCTATCGAAAACACGCTATTTTTGTGACATACCTGGGTTTTCAGGACCGGTGGAACTCCACGGAAGACCGGCGCGTGGCAAGGTTCAGAGAATGTAAAACCTGAATAATCGAACTTTTCGAACACGCGCGCAGGATGCTCTCACAACATTGCACGCAATCGCAGAAGTGGCTGCGACTTTGAGTGTCTTCTCTTGAGATAGAGCAACCAAAAGGCTCGAAAGAGTGTAGCCGCAGTAAGGCGAGCTCGTGTCACTGGAAACGACTTTCCAGTCTTTGGCCCCGCACCTTTTTTGTCACCGGAACCACCATTGTCCTACCTGATGATCCTGCGCATTACGCATTACGTGTTTCCCCGCGGTTCTATTGGCTCCAGATGGCCGGTACCACATGTCCGTTAGCAAACGAACGGAGCATTGAGCCCGCTGCGACTATAGCTTGTGGTAGGTGTACCCGTGTTGCAGCTGGCCACAACAACGGTTGAACGCACCTCGCGGATTAATGCCGTCTATTACAGTACGAGTGTCCAAGAACTCCGGCCGCGATCGCGATGAGGATGATGGGGGAACGGGAAGCGCTCTAGCCCGGGGCTACGTTTAGAAGGCTGCTTTCCGGAAGCTTGATGATCGCGGGATCATCCCTCTTGACCCCACTACGCAGACTCATTGAAATCGCACCGTGTGCGGTAGAACAGCAAAATTGCACGAAACGCTAAATTCTGGCGACAGCATAGTGGTCATTGAGTAGGAGTACCCAGTAGCCATCAAGTGATGGACCAGCTCTGATAGCTATTTCCATCATGGCCCATGGACGTCACTC
Organism: Arthrobacter sp. JCM 19049; assembly: GCF_001310435.1. Classification (NCBI taxonomy): domain Bacteria; kingdom Bacillati; phylum Actinomycetota; class Actinomycetes; order Micrococcales; family Micrococcaceae; genus Arthrobacter; species Arthrobacter sp. JCM 19049. The sequence continues at coordinate 19,673 of NZ_BAXF01000005.1, forward strand.
GTATTGTACGGTGGCGGGAGACGTCATTGCTAGATTTGGGAAGAAGCACGCGGCGCGCAGAAAGCGAAGGAAAGACAGCAATCATTCTTCACAGTGCCATCAGCCGAAAGCGGCCTGCATGTCGGGCATGATCCTTCGGGATTATCAGTCGAGGACTGGTAACAGAAAACAAAATAATATACTTGATTTCAAGCTTCGATTCTTCCAGAGCCTTTGATCCGCTAATCGTCCGATAACAGGGGTTATTCTCCGGTAGAGAAAGACCACTAAGGGTGGCGGATCACTGATCCGCCACCTTAGTGGTCGATACTTCGTTCTTCACTACCTAGAGGTAGGCAGCGAATTCCTTCTCGAGAACAGGCTTCGGCTTGGCGCCAATCGACGTAGCGACGTGTTCACCGTCCTTGAAAACGTAGACAGCAGGAATACTGGTGATTCCGTACTTTGCTGCGATGCCCTGGTTTTCGTCGACGTTGATCTTGACGACCTCTACCTTGTCGGCGTGCTCGACGGCAATCTGATCAAGAATGGGGCTCAGCTGTCGGCAGGGGCCACACCATTCTGCCCAGAAATCAACGATTACCGGCTTACTTGCTTCCAGCACGTCCGCCTGGAAGCTTGCTTCGGTGACATCCTTTGCGTTGCTCATGAGAGACAACCACCTTTCTGTAGAGCTTAATTCGTCGCCTGTACGGGGGTTTTTAGATCCGCCAGGAAGTGTTCAACGTCGATTGCGGCTGCGCATCCAGAACCTGCGGCGGTGATCGCTTGCCGGTACCGAGCGTCGATGACATCGCCGGCGGCAAATACGCCCTTCAACGAGGTTTGAGAAGTGCGTCCGTCAACAGCGATAGTGCCCTCTGCAGTCAGCTCGAGCTGATTCTTTACCAGCTCGGTGCGTGGATCGTTGCCGATAGCGACGAAAACGCCCGTGACGGGCAGAGTCTTCTCTTCACCGGTGCTACGGTTCTTTACGCGTAGTCCGGCGACCTTTTCAGCACCCTCGATTCCGACAACCTCAGAGTCCCAAACGAACTCGATCTTCTCGTGGGCCATGGCGCGGTCTGCCATAATTTTCGAGGCCCGTAGTTCGTTTCTCCGGTGCACCACGTACACCTTCGAGGCAAACTTGGTCAGGAAGAGTGCTTCTTCCATGGCCGAATCTCCGCCGCCAACAACTGCAATTTGCTGATCACGGAAGAAGAACCCATCACAGGTTGCACACCAGGAGACACCCTTGCCGGACAGACGCTTCTCATCTTCCAGGCCAAGCTCGCGGTACGCTGACCCGGTCGAAACAATAACGGAGTGCGCGGTGAAGACGGTGCCGTCGTTGACGGTGACCTTCTTGATGTCTCCGGTGAGATCCAGATGCGTCACGTCATCGAAGAGTACTTCAGCGCCAAAGCGCTCGGCTTGCTGCTGCAGATTGTCCATAAGGTCGGGTCCCATGATGCCCTGTGGGAAACCAGGAAAGTTTTCCACGTCGGTGGTGTTCATCAGTTCTCCACCAGCGGTTACGGAACCGGCAATGACCAGTGGATTCAGGTTCGCGCGCGCAGTGTAAATTGCTGACGTGTAGCCCGCTGGACCGGAACCGACGATGATGACATCGCGGATTTCATCATTCTGTGTTGAAGCCACGGGGGAGGGACCCTTTCATTTCATGTAAATGCGAAGTGCATAGTGCGGTTAGACCTCACTATGCACCTCAACGTTTGATAACGGTGAAAAATTCCGTCAGTGTTACTTGGCCGAGAACTCACCAATCTGCAGCCCAAAGGGACGAGATGCATTCGCGCCAGAAGCGCGACGCGGCAGTTCAGTAACGTTCAAGAAGACGTATTGGCCCGTGGCTTGCTCTTCATTCACTGGAACAGTCAGCGACGGGCCCGTGAATGAGCCGTTGGCCACGGAGTTTGCTTCGCCCAGGTCTTCGCTGTCACCAATCAGAATCTGGTAGCTGCCTCCAGAGGCGTTGAGGCCGTCAAGCTGAACTTCGCTGATCTTCGACTCATCTTCCAGCTCGAGGATAAACACCATGTTGGAGGCAAAACCGCCGAAGTTCGCGGTGGTATACGAGTAGGTGTTGTAAACACTGGCAGGATTACCGTCGATCATCTTGGACAGCGTGTCATCGGTTTCAGCGTTCAGCTTCTGGTTCCCCGGCACCAGCCGGGAAACATCAGCAATTTCCGGGGCAGGCAACGGGGGACTCGGTGTCCGAAGGGGACTCCTCGTTCGGCTCGGCGGGCTGCTCCTGAGTTTCGTTCGGCGGCGTCTGAGCTACGGGCTCATCGCCTCCACCACGGCCGAGGAAGTTAAACGCGAAAACTACCCCAATGACGAGTACAGCGATCAGCACGGCGCCCACCAACAGGCGAGCTCCCTTGCTGCTGTTTTCGTTGTTCTCTTCCGGATTTTCGTAATCTGCGTTGGAGGCAGGAACGTTCTTGGCTGCGGCGGGGAAGGTTTTGGCCTTCGAGCCGTTGCCGGATGCGGCTGCTGCGGCAGCAGCAACCCCGCCGGCATCGGCGGCCCCCGCAGCCCCCGCAGCCCCACTGGCCTTTTGAGAGCCAGTTGGCTTATCCCCGCGGGGTTCTTTCTTAGGAGACTCGGATGCTGCAGCTGCCGCTGACGTCGCCCCTGCGGCAGCAGGCTTCTTTTTGTCCTTGGAAGACTTTGGTTCCTTGCCCTTGGAAAGCTCGGCCGAAGACAACGCCGCCGTGGCGGTGACATTCGGCTCGTCGTCCTCAAGACGGGTGACTTTTGCCTTGTCGGCAGGCTTGGCGCCCCCTTCCGAGCCTTAATCGGCGCAACCGGTGTGGTGCTTGGAGAAGACGTCTCCTGCGGAGCCGTCTTCGGGTCGACATCATCGCCCTCTGCCGCAGGCAGTGATTGCTCATCACCTTCAGCGGACGCATTCTTGCGTCCGAACCTGTTCTTCAGACCGCTGAATCCACTGCTGAGAGCGTTTCCGATACGGCCCTGCTCTTCCGGCTCCTCCTCATAGCGGAGGTGCTCGTAGTAGGCGTCGTCATCCTCGTAGGTCTGCGGTACTGCCTGACGAGTTTCACCGAAGATTTCGGTGCCCAGAGTATCTGTGAAAAACGGCTCGACATAAGGAGCGTCGCGCTCAACCACCAAGTCGAGCAAGTCCGCCGAATTGGCCAGGTTGGCTACGAGATAAGTTTGATTGGCGTCCGTAACGCAGATCGAGGACCTGGACCGCAGCGGAACGCTCGTCCATCGCGATTTCGCGCGCGCTGCTGGCCAACTGTGAGGAATTGTCCGTCGACGCAACCAGAATACTGACGGATCTGTTCAGCACCTGGTCAATGCCTTCGAGGACAAGGTCTCCTTCGGCGGAGGTCAAGACAAATTCGGTGACCTGGTAGCGACCGCCGAGGACGGACCCGACATCGATGGACTGCGACACGTACATCTCCAAGGGTTGGTTGAGCATTCAGGCGGATTCCCCGCCATCCTCATGTTACCTGCGATACGACGGGATATGTGGGTGATTTGGCTAGAGTCACGTGGCCGTCGAAGACGCTGTTTTTCTGTAGATTCCGTGCCGGCGTTCTCCGGGGCGATTCACCTGTGAACCCTGTTGGCTAACCACCGGTGACATAGCGGGTCAGCACCTCGCGCGCGAGGTCGGCAATGCGCCGCTCGTTGGGAAAAGACAGCCTCTTGCCCAATGCGTTCAGGGGAACCCAATCGACGTCCACGCTTCATGGTCCGGATCGTTTTCGATGGTCAACTCGCCACCTGTGGCCTCGAGCAGGAAGTGGTGCACCGTTTTGTGGACCCGGTAGTTGGTGACGGTAAACCAGTAGTCCACGGATCCCAGGGGCGCGAGAATCCGACCGGCAATTCCGGTCTCTTCCTCGATCTCCCGGATCGCGGCTTCCTCATTGGTCTCTTCGCCCTCCGGGTGGCCCTTGGGAAGACACCACTCGAGCCGCCCGCCTCGGTTGTACCGGGCGATGATTGCTACGGGGAAGGAGGAATCATCGAAATCGATCACGATACCGCCGGAGGAAACCTCCTCGACGGTGGGCAGCTGTTGGTGCCCTCCAGCCGCGTGCGCATGCGCCATTGACGCTGTCAATGGCGTGCGCTTAGGTGCGGACGGGATCGGACGGTTCATGAAACCACTGTATCGACAAAACGCCTAACATTCCGTTAACAACGTGACGCGGAGAGTTTTGTCGCAGTGAATACCACCGAGTACGTGCACACGGGGCCGGGAAATCTGGCACCCTTAAAGGACTATGTACGAACTTCCTTCCCACGCAGTGCTGCGCCAGATTCTTCCCGCGGTCATTTTCGAGTTGGCTGACCGCTTCGTCGCAGCTGGATTCGAGCTGTCGCTGGTCGGTGGACCGGTCCGTGATCTCTACCTTGGACGCGTCTCACCTGACCTGGATTTCACGACCAACGCGCTGCCGGATCAGACCCTGAGCGTCATTGAGGGTTGGGCGGACGCAACGTGGGATGTGGGCCGTGAATTCGGAACCATCGCGCTGCGTAAGGGCAGGGACACCATTGAAGTCACGACTTACCGCGCGGATGCCTATGACAAGGATTCTCGCAAGCCCGTCGTGGCCTTTGGCGATAATCTGCGAGACGATCTGTACCGACGCGATTTCACCATGAATGCCATGGCACTGCGTTTGCCGCAGCTGGAACTCATCGATCCCTTTGACGGAGTCGCCTCCCTGAATGAGGGCTGATTCGTACGCCGGGATCTCCGGAAGTCTCTTTTTCCGATGATCCACTGCGGATGATGCGGGCTGCGCGCTTCACCTCGCAGCTGCGAATGAACGTTGCACCGGAGGTTCGCAAGGCCATGCGGCACATGGCTGACCGGCTCGAGATCATTTCGGCTGAGCGAATCCGCGATGAGCTGGTCAAACTCATCAATGGCGCGGACCCGCGATCGGGTATCGATTTGCTGGTGCAAACCGGCCTGGCCGACATCATGCTGCCCGAGGTGCCGGCGTTACGTCTGGAGATCGACGAGCACCACCGGCACAAGGATGTCTACCAGCATTCACTGACCGTGCTGGAGCAGGCGATTGATCACGAGACCGATGCCGACGGAGCGGTTCCGAAACCAGATTTTGTGCTGCGCTTCGCTGCCCTGATGCACGACATCGGCAAGCCGGCGACACGGAAATTCGAGAGCAACGGCTCGGTCAGTTTCCGTCACCATGACGTGGTGGGCTCCAAGTTGGTCAAGCAGCGGATGCGTGCCCTGCGTTTCGACAAGGAAACGATCAAGGCCGTTGCCCGTCTGGTTGAACTGCATATGCGTTTCTACGGTTATGGGGAAGCCGGCTGGACAGATTCCGCGGTACGTAGGTACGTGACAGATGCAGGTCCCCAGCTCGAGCGTCTGCACCGCCTGACCCGCTCGGACGTTACGACGCGCAACCGCCGCAAGGCCGATCGCCTGTCGTTCGCCTACGACGACCTGGAAACCCGGATCCAGCAGATTGCTGAGCAGGAGGAGCTGAATTCCATTCGGCCCGACCTTGACGGCGAGCAGATCATGAAGCTACTGGGGATCTCTCCGGGACCCGTAGTGGGACGTGCGTATAAGTTCCTGTTGAACATGCGCCTTGACGAAGGCCCCTTGGGGGAGGACAAGGCCGGAGAACGCCTCCTGCAGTGGTGGGCCGAGCAGCCCGAGTCGCGGGACTAAGCCGCGCACATTGCGGGTTTGCCGCCCTCCTGCGCGCTGCCGTGTGGTGATTGCAGGACGGCGGCTGTTTGTGCTTTCCGTGACGGTAGGACTTGCCCGAAGACTTTCCGGATGACTGCCGTTGCTATGTATTGGTAGCTGCAGCTGCAGCTGCAGCTGCCTTCTGCTTCTGGGACAGCAGTCTTCACACGTCCGGCGGCACCACGTGGCCCGTGAAGCCGAAGAATCTTTAAAGTATTTTCCCTTGTGGCTGGATATTCCGCGCAGAGTTCAGTTATGCTGGGTATCGTGATTGGGAAGTCTCAATGAGACTAACGAGATCGAAGAGACAATAAACGTTGCAGTCTCGCACCTGAGGTGCGATCGACTCGAGCAGACCTAAGGAGGTGGGAAACATGAATATGATCCAGATTTCTTGGACTAATGGCGGCGGATTTGCCGGCTTTTACGCCCGCGTGCGGCGAGTTTCCCCAGCCTCCGGACAGATGACGATCTAGTTCTCTCACACTAACTCATCAAAAAGTTCCTGAGGCTGAATAGTCAGTATTCGACCGAAACCTCTAGGAACTTTTCTCATGTCTGCCCCTCTTTGCACTACTCCAACCCGTGCTATCCGCGCCGCGGAATTGATCTTCGCCGGACCGGAGAGCCTGAAAGCGCGTAGTTCGCTTTCGAACCCTCAAGTTGTTCCCGTCCTTTCGACGCAAACGGAAAGGAGGGGAGGCTAGTGAAAAAGCGCTACCGCGGCGATCAGACTGATCGCTTCAAGGAAACGCGATTCCATCAGGCACGTCGTGAACGTGAAATGAAGAATCACGTTCCACCGGAAATGTACTTCCGTATCCGCTAGGGGTCGGCTGACGCCATTACCGTCAGTGCCAGACCAAGGGGGATACATGATGGAACCGCAACCGAATATCCAGACGAGGCCCGCCGGCCTGTGGCCCGGCGGGCCTTGCCGCACCCAGATGACGAAGGCCTTGGAACAATGCAGGAGTTTCACAGTCCGACCACGAGAGCTCTTAAATGCAGGTGCCACCGCCTTGTGGACACGGTGGGCACCTGAAGACTCGGGCGGGGAGTGGACCGTTAACGCTCGATCTCGCCGCGAATAAAGGCCTCTACCTTCTGACGCGCGGTTTCGTCGTCGTACTGCTCCGGCGGCGACTTCATGAAGTAGCTGGAAGCGGAGAGGATGGGACCACCAATGCCGCGGTCCTGGGCGATCTTGGCGGCGCGCACCGCGTCGATGATGACGCCCGCGGAGTTCGGGGAATCCCAAACCTCCAGCTTGTATTCGAGGTTGACCGGCGCATCACCGAAGTTGCGTCCCTCGAGGCGCACGAAAGCCCATTTGCGGTCGTCCAGCCATGACACGAAGTCGCTCGGGCCGATGTGTACGTCATCGGCACCCAGGGCAGCTGAGGTGTTGGAAGTGACCGCCTGGGTCTTGGAGATCTTCTTGGATTCCAGACGCTCGCGCTCGAGCATGTTCTTGAAGTCCATGTTGCCGCCCACATTCAGCTGGTAGGTGCGGTCCAGGACAACCCCACGGTCTTCGAAGAGCTTTGCCATGACGCGGTGGGTGATGGTGGCACCGATTTGGCTCTTGATGTCGTCGCCGACGATCGGAACACCAGCATCTGTGAACTTCTGCGCCCATTCCGGGGTGCCGGCAATGAAGACCGGCAGTGCGTTGACGAAGGCAACGCCAGCGTCAATCGCAGCCTGTGCGTAGAACTTGGCCGCTTCTTCCGAACCCACCGGAAGGTAGCAGACCAGTACATCGACCTGGGCGTCCTTGAGGGACTGAACCATGTCCACCGGTTCGGCCGAGGACTCCTCGATGGTTTCGCGGTAGTACTTGCCCAAGCCATCCAGGGTATGTCCCCGCTGGACGGTGATTCCGGTCTGCGGCACATCCGCGATCTTAATGGTGTTGTTCTCGCTGGCCAGGATTGCGTCAGCAAGATCCAGTCCAACCTTCTTGGCATCGACGTCGTAAGCGGCGACGAACTGCACGTCGCTGACGTGGTAGTCGCCGAACTGAACGTGCATCAGACCCGGAATGGTGGAATCAGCTGCCGCATCGCGGTAGTACTCGACGCCTTGGATAAGTGACGTGGCACAGTTACCCACACCGACGATGGCAACTCTGATCGGGTTCGCCGACACATGAACTCCTTTGGAAAACGATGAAAGCTATGGGGAGCGGATCCAAGAGATAAGAGTTATCCGCAAACAGGCTCCCCCATAGATCTTAAGTCCCTTACTATGCACTTTCATTCCCGCTTCGGCGAAGAGATTGGGAAGCGAGGCTCGTTACTGTTACCACCCGACCTCATGCGGACGGAAAGTCCCCTGAGTTCGGTCGGTAATGACTGAAAACAAAGTCAGTACCAAAAATTCTATTGGGCATGAACGACCGCGCTCGGTGAGCGTAGAGCACGTTATTAGGCTTGAAAAATCATGAAATATTATGTCATTAGCAAAATTTCAGATGCTCATGAGGTGTCTGGTAGCTCTCATTTCACGCCTGTCCCAGAATCCGCCGCAACTTTCGGGCAATTTCCAGCATTGGGCGGGGCATTACGGTGCGTACGCGCTGCCGCAGAGGAAAGTTCTTCAGACGTGACAGCATTTGCTCGTCTGTCTGCAGCGTTCCAGTCTGCGCTCTAGACGCTAGGAGTTGCAGTGCGTCATGCAGATCGCGGGCATTGCGATGAAAGTAATTTTCCCTCAGCCATGCGCGGTTCGGATTACTGAGTCCGAGCATCTGCAGTTGTTGCAGGCTGCCTTGAATCCCGGAGCCGACGAACACCGTATTAATCAGTGAAACGTCAACGCCAAAGTCGTTGATGACCAGGGTCGGCAACCCGTGGTCCAGGGCCTCGAGTGCCGCGGTTGAAGAAACCGTGGCCAACGCCGTTCCCGGAACCAGAAATTCGTGCAACGCCCCCGTGGCAAAACGGATGTGGCTGGTCCGGGAGAGCCGTCCGTCCTGGACCATCTGCTCCAACAGCGCGTCATAAGGGTATTGCTCCAGATGTGTTTGCGGTTCTCCGGCCCGGGCGCGCAACTTGATGATGACCTCGGTACCCGGGTTCATCCGGGCCGTGCCTTCCAGGGCCAGCAGGATCTGTTCACGCTCATCACGTGCGCTCGGAACCTTGGCCTGGGCGGCAAACACGACTCGGTTAATCGGCTGGCTACAAGTGGCGGGGAAGCCAGGACTGGTCAAAAACGGCAACTTGCCCAGCAACAGGGTGGGCTGGTGGCCGGGTTCGGAGTCGGCCAGGAAGGAGAAATCCCGCACCTCGGCGTGCGAATGGCAGATGAAGGCATCCCCTGCCCGACGATAGTTCCAGCCTTTCGCCGTCGCGGGGAAAGCTACTCCCGGCAGCGCCGAAACGAGCGCCGTGCGGCGTGCATCGACCGGTTCGCTGCGCAGGATCCTGGCATAAATTTCCGAGACAATCGGCCCGGTGGCCGAAGCGAACAGCACATCTTCGGTGACGGTACCGGCGGTGAGGTGACTTAGCGGCAGAATTTGGACGTGCTGCGGGTCCAAATCCGTGCCGCTGAAGGCCGCCCGGATCTGCTCGTCGGTGGGGCTTGTGGGGGTGCGGACAACCACGACCCGCCGCCGCCATCCGTCGCCGAGCTGGTGCAGCAGGTGGGCGGCCAGCTTCAGGTACGAGTCGGAGTCGGCCACGGCCAAGATGGAGGGAGTCACCGGGCATCACACCTTCAGGGAATTGGACAGGTGCTCGCGCAGCTGCCGGGATGTCGCGGCGGTCCACCAGTGTTCGGGCACCGCTTGGGGAATGACCTGGTGGCGTTGCGTACCCAGCAGCAGGCGCAGCGAAGGCACCACTGTGGAGGGCAAGGAGCGGATTAGCTGCCCGGAACGCAACCGGCGCAGGCGCATTTCAATGGGAATGGTGTGCTCCTTGAGCCGGACATTGGGGATCCGGCCAATCAGCTCGAGCAGGTGCGGGGTTTCGCGGCGGTGCGGAAAATACGCCAGCGGCCCGTCCTGGGCCACATCACGCAGCCATTCCAGATACGGCTCGGGATGGATCAGCCCGTCGGTGCTCATCGCCGAGCCGATGACCAAGGTGGGTTCGGCGAAGCTCTCGGCCACGGGTTGGGCGGTGAGCCATTCGAAGCGGTGCTGGGCAAACTTGATGCCCAGTTGCTCCATGCGTTCGCGCGTGGGCTCATCCACGTCCAGGGCGGAGACGATCAGCAGGCGCTGATCGCGCGCCATGAAACGCAGCCGGTACCACAGCGCCAGTCCCAGTGCCCTGCGGCCCGCGGAGTTCTCCACCCGCTCCCGCACCAGTGGTACCGGGTCTTGGCTGGTCAGCTGGCGGATCAGCGCCAAGGTGGCGAGCCCGTCGTCGATGATGACCACTTCACGGGATTGCACCGGCCCCAGCAGGGCACGCTGCACCCTGCCCGAGTAGGCGTCCCCGGTGACCCAGCGTTCATCGGTGGACAGCGGTGCCGGTGGGTTGCGGGAGGGCTCGGGCAATCGCCAGCCCGCGGGGGGCGGCCTGCAGCAGTGCTTTGGTGGTGGCCTCCAGCGGCATGTTCTGCGTGGCACGATGCGGGTGTTGCTGCCCAGCAGCCCCGCTGCATGGGTTTCCACCGCAGAGAGCAGCTGCAGTGGGGATTCGACCCAGACTCGGCAGTGGCCGAAGCGTGGCCGGCTGACCTCCGCCTGCGGACGGTGCACGATCTTTTTCACCCGCGCGCTCCCGACTCCAGGCGACGGGCCATGCTGCTAAAGGCC
>NZ_BAXF01000006.1:0-29352 GCF_001310435.1 Arthrobacter sp. JCM 19049
GGAACAGCTGCGCAGCCTCGGTGCGGACTCGGTCGTGGTGGCCGGCCCGCTAAGCGGCGGCAACGGTGCCCTGCAGGAATTGAGCTGGCGCCTGGAACGCATCGGGGTGGCCCTGATCGTGGTGTCCGCGCTGACCAATGTGGCCAGCCGGCGGGTGCGCACCAGCCCCGTTGACGGGCTGCCGCTGCTGCACGTGGATTTGGCGAAGTTCACCGGATGGCGCTACGCGCTCAAACGCAGCATGGACATCGCTTTCGCCGCTGCGGCGCTGCTGACGCTGAGCCCGGTGTTTCTGGTCATTGCCGGGCTGATCCGCCTCGATGGCCCGGGACCGGTGTTCTTCAAACAGGAACGCGCCGGGCAGGACGGCACCCCGTTCTTCATGTTCAAGTTCCGCACCATGGTTCCCAACGCGGAGCAGGTGCTGGCCCAGTTGGAGGAACACAACGAGGGCGCCGGACCACTGTTCAAGCTCAAGGATGACCCCCGGGTCACCCGCATCGGTCGCCTGCTGCGCAAGCACTCACTGGATGAGCTGCCGCAGTTCCTGAACGTGCTGCGCGGGGACATGTCCGTGGTCGGACCCCGCCCGCCGCTGTTCAAGGAAGTGGCGGCCTATGAGGGGCACACCCACCGCCGGCTTTACCTCAAGCCCGGGGTGACCGGACTGTGGCAGGTCAGCGGTCGCTCCAACCTTTCCTGGAAGGAAAGCGTGCGCCTGGACCTGTACTACGTGGAGAACTGGACTGCCTTGAGCGACTTGCGCATCATCTGGCGCACCGTCAGGGTCATGATCAAGCCGGATGGAGCCTTCTAATGAGCATTGCACCCGACCAAAGCGTGCACCCGGCCCTGAAGGTTGCTGTCATCGGTGCCGGCTACTGGGGGCCGAACCTGGCACGCAACTTTGCGATGAGCACCGACTGGGACCTGGTGGCGATCTCCGACAAAAACCTGGACCGGGCCACCAACGGTCATCGGTTCGGTCGAGCTGCTACTGGAGAGGTTCGAGATTGATGCGGTGGCCATCGCGACCCCGGCCCGCACGCATTATCCGATTGCCAGCGCGCCCATTGGCCGTCGAGGGCAAGCAGGTGGGGGGGTGGAATAGCCGCTGGTCGATAACTGCACCCTGTTGTTGGCCGGTCACGCCTACTGTTAATTGCCCGCGATGCTGAAGAACCGCGAGCTGTTGGCCGCCGGCGAACTAGGGGAGATCTTATACATCGACTTGACCCGGATCAATCTGGGCGTGGAGCAGTCCGATGCGGATGTCTTCTGGGAACTGCAACCTCAAGACCCCCTCCGTCCTGAACTTTGTGCCGCCCGGGACGTGTAGTAGTGCCAAATGGGATCGGAGGTTTGCACGAGCACATCGGCCTTGCTCGGCACATCGCGAACGATGATCGTGATGTGGCTGGAATCCCCTTTGTCATCCTTTCTAACGTGACCAGAAAGAGTCCGGAAAGCGCATCGGCTGGCACATCCAAGGAGGCGGAGGCCGGCCGGGTAAGCGCACCGACCTTCACGCTGATGTCGGTGGCGAAGCCTGGATGGAATCTTCACCGGCACCGTCGACTTCCCATTCCTGCCATGGAGCACCCGGTTTGGAGTTCTCGCAGACGATCGGGTTTGCCTCCGGGGCGCAGCAGGATCGGCCGCACCTGGTATAGCCACCAGGCCACTGGTGATCAGCGCCGTGGCGGCGAGGATTGCCAGGATGAACCTGATCCGTGGTGCAATTAGAAGGATGCGCGGTGTTTTACCCGTATGTGAGATCATTACGTCCCCCGATAGAACGCCCGGTGATGCACGGCCGGCCAGCAGAGGGCGCAGCAACGCCGAGAGTTAGCTCCAGACTAATGCTGAGCATTGCTTGGAAAAATGCGCGGGGCGATATTCGAGAGATATCCGAGTGTTATCAGTTATCTCGTAACGCTGTATGAGTACTCTTTAGGCAGTTGCAGGAAAGTGCCATCGGCCTATTCCACGACCATCCGCAGCGGCGAAGAGAGCGGTTCGCTTCACCTGGACGATATCGGCAGGTTTTTTTCAATGAGTAACGGCCATTTTCTAAAGCTGTGATTCGTCGCTTGCGGCGTGGATATACGAGCTTGTGGATCAGGCGGACAGCAAACAGCAGCTGGTTGTTTAACATCTGCTGCGTGTATCAAGTACTCCTTTGAGTGCGACCAGATCAGAACTACTTGTCCAGGAAGCCATAATCGAGTATCAAAAACTGATGCCAAATCCTCTTCCGAAACTTATGTTGGGGGGGAAGAAGCTGCTGGGGCCTGCAATGGCACAGCGTTAACTGGGGATTAGGAACATATGGCTAGGCTTGACGACGTCGACTCGGCAGCGAACATTTACGGTTTGCCTTTATCCAATGACAAGCTCCGCGGCGAACTTCCTGGAAATGTGGATAGGACTTTGAATGAAGCTCCTGTCTCCGAGCCGAGACACACACTCAGTAATCACCAGAACGAACCCGTGTCACCAAACGCAAGTTACGGGCAAGTGCCAGAAAGAAAATGGCCGCGATCGTTGCGCGTTGGCTACGCTGCTGGTGCCTACGACCTTTTCCATATCGGGCACCTCAACATCCTCCGGCAGGCAAAGCAACGCTGTGATTACCTCATCGCTGGTGTGGTCTCGGACGAAATGCTAGTGGAGAACAAAGGAATCAGTCCTTTTATACCGGAAGACGAACGCTTGACAATAGTGCAGAGCATCAAGTTCGTTGACGAGGCGATTCTTGAAACTGTGCCTGACAAGCTCGATACCTGGAGCGCTCTTAGATTTACGGTTTATTTCAAGGGTGATGATTGGCGCGGAACGCCAAAAGGTATTGATCTAGAGCACCGTTTCGGTGAAGTGGGCGTGGACATTGAGTACTTGCCGTATACGCTGCACACGTCATCGACGAAACTTCGGCATGCCTTAGACAACTTTACGCGAGTGGCTGGAAGTCAATAATGCACGGGACAAATGGCATCGCCATCAGGATGCTCAAGCCGAGAGGCTGAACCCGATTGTTCGCGGCTTCAGGGACCGCTGTATCGCGGCTCACGAGTGCCGCTAACTTGGGGACTGATATTGCGCCACAAATCCGCGTTTCTAAGGTCTTTTCCTCATGTGACTGACATGCGGTAACAGGACTTGTTTCTACTGGTATGGAAGGTTGGGGCGAAGCTAGTGCTGCCGCGTCGCGCTCAGAGGAAGTCAGGCCGGCGCTCGTGTCCTTACCTAAGACTTTTGTTAAAAGCGTCGATTGTCCCGGCAGCCCTTCCGGGCAGAGTGCGCAACTTCAGGGACAAAACCATCGTGTAGAACGCCGTGCGCGACGTCGCCACCTAAGCAGTTGCTCGTCTGCGCCATCATCAGATCGGGACGCTGGACCGGGCTTCTTGCTGCGATTGAACAGCAGACGGGCGCCATTACGGTAGGCCCTTCAGAAATGAGCCCCCGCGTCGCAGGCTCTTTTTCGAAGCGGAACAACTTCGTTTCCCTTCGTTGCTGGCGGTGCTGTACGAGTGCGGCACCTGAATCAGTGCGTGGAACGTTGCGAGGTTCAGCAATTAAAAACCGTCGCCATTGTTGCCGCACGGTGGGTGCACGGAACAACCTACCTCGCGACTGTAATAATCTACTGGTTTTGCACCATGTCTAAAACCGAGGGCCGAGCTCGCTGCAACGAGCGTTTTTGTGTTGCCGAGAGGGTGGGGTTGGCACGCCCGCTAGATGTAAATCAGGCAAAACAAGAATAAATAGAGTATGCCTCTGTCGTGCTGGCTGAGGTATCCGTGCATATGCTGGAGGGCAATGGGGAAATAGAGCGGTTCATGCAGCTTTTGCTTGGCTTACATGTGACCGCGGTGTTTGGGGGACACTTTGCAAGAATACAAGCAGCCGATGCTGCTATCTGATTTGTGGCGTCGTATCGCCTATCGCTGGAAGACAGCAACCGTCGTGTTCGTTCTGGTTCTGTTCGCTACTTTGACATTTGGCATAGTCAGCAACACCAACTACTCTGCGAAAACAGTGCTTACCGTTAACGCTCTAACAACGAACCCGTTTTCGTCAGCGACTGTCAGCCAGCAGATTAACATCACGACTGAAAGAGCGATTCTCAGTTCAGGTGAAGTAGCTCGGAGGGCTGCAAAGAATCTCGGAGAAGAATCCAGCGCGGCTGCCTTAAGCGAGAATGCCAGTATCGAGGCACCTCAAGGATCCCAGGTGCTGACCGTAACGGTGGTTGATAGTGATCCAGAACGAGCTGCTAATAAAGCGAATGCTCTAGCTGCCGCATACTTGGATTTTCGTGCAGAGGGCGCTGCGAAAGTTGCCGACACGTACATTAAGGCTATCGACAAGCGAATCGCTGCTTTGACCGAATCTGGGAAGAACGGCTCGTCATCTGAATTGGCTCTCTCGGATCTGATCAACCAGCGAAATGATCTATCGCTTGTTGCTGAGAACCCAGGACGAATCATTGGCTTCGCAGATCCTGCCGATACTCGTGCATATCCAAGTCTGGCCCTGTATGCAGTCGCGGGAGTTGCGGGAGGCATCGTACTGGGACTGATTGCCGCCGTCGTGAGGGATCGGTTTAGCCGAAGAACGGGAAATCCGACGCGCTTAGCCGAGAGTACGGATCATCCGGTTCTCAAAATACGCGATGCGGAAGATCTTGAAGGCGCGCGCTGGGTTGTCAGGTCTCAGATTGGTCCAGCGAGTGACGCTACAGGACATGCGAAAGCCATAGGAGTGCTAAGTCTAGGCAGATTCCGGAAGCCAAGATCAGGGCGTTGTTGATGCAGGTCTTTGAATCGAGGGGTCTACAAAGCCATAGCCAATCTGCTGCCTGCGTTCCGACTGAGACGCTCGACCGCGGTTGGCCTAGTAGTTCCGAGCAAAGAGCGTGGGAGGGCATGGACGTCGTGCTCATTGGACTTTCGACCGGTCTCGAGGGCACCCGGATAGCTATGCTGGGCGACAGCTTCTTGGACTCGGTCATCATAGTCACCGATCGGAAAACACCCTTAGCTGTTGTTGATCGTTATTTGGCCTGTTTTGACAGAACTGACCCGGAATCGATTTGCCTGCTTTTCGTGGAAGACATGAAAAACCGCAGCGAACGCCCGTCCAATTCTGACTCTTGGACACCCAGGGTCGCGGAGAAGGCCGACGCAATTCCGGTGTCCTAAAACTCCTAGATGTAAGACTTCTGCAAAGGGGGAGCAGATGAAAATCTTATTTGTCACATCGCCGGGCGGTCACCTTGCCCAGCTGCTGTCATTGAAATCATGGTGGGAGAAACACGATCGAGAATGGGTGACTTTTCAGCAGCCAGAAGTCGCTTCCTCGTTAAACGGGGAAAGAATCACGTGGGCTCACTTTCCAACAACCCGGAATATCGGTAATGCCATCAGGAACTTCTGGTTGGCCTGGCCAACTCTGCGCAGGAGCAGGCCAGACATGGTTGTCTCCAACGGCGCTGGCGTGAGTGTGCCATTTTTTATCGTGTGTAAGTTACTAAGAATCAGAACTGTATATATTGAATGCTTCGATCGGATTACTCTACCGACGATCAGTGGAACAATATGCTACCCACTTAGTGATCTTTTCTGTGTCCAATGGGACGAACAGAAGCGCTTCTACCCTGCAGCTGTCAACATAGGGCATTTGCTATGAAAGCACTAGAAGAAACGTTGGATGGAGTCCAACCTGAAATCGTGGTTTCCGTCGGTACGGACCTCCATTTGTTCAACAGGCTCATCGATTGGGTCGACGATTGGTTGGCTGTTCAAGAAACGCGTCCTACCTGTCTGATGCAATACGGTGCCAGTCGTGCGCCCACGAATGCCTCCGGTGTTAGTCGCATGTCGCGAAATGAATTGTTGGACCTATATGCAGGAGCAAAAGCCGTTATCGTTCAAGGCGGACCTGGGTCAATTCTGGACGCACGACAGGTAGGTGTGTTGCCTATCGCGGTTCCCCGATGGCCTGAAATGCAGGAAGTCGTTGACGGACACCAGATTGCGTTTACTGAAACCATGGAAATACACGGGGAAGCCGTACTCGTTAATTCTGAGGAACAACTCCGTCTGTCCCTCGAAGCTGCGTTGCAAAATCCGGAACTGTTCCAGAAGGATCCCCGGATTAGCGATCCAGCAAGCGCTGCCGCATCTCTGGCAGTGGAGATTGACAACATGTTGGCTGGACCGCGGCATCCAGCCCCAATGAAAAAAGCGTGGAGAATGTTGCGCTCCAGAAGATCGAAGTTGTTCGTGATCGATGGCGCTCAAGAACGGAACGATGAACGGTCCTGGTACCCGGGTTCGACCACGAAGCGTTTGGAGCGCTGGCATGAATTGCAAGGGCGGCTGGAGTCATGAGGAACGGGCAACGGTATCCGCTATCCCGCGTGGTGCTCGCGGTTTCGCTGATGGCTGGCTTGTCAGGTTGCATCTCGGAGCCTCCAAGTTCTGCGGAGCCGGGCACGGCTCCGCATCCAGCCGGCGTTGAGCCTTCCGAGCCGGCTGGAGAGCTGTCTGCAAAATCGACGGGGCGGCCCTTGGAACCTTCGGCACGCGAGTCGGGCTCTTCGTCGAAAGAAGAGCATTCCCGTTCGGAGCAGACCACGCCATCCAAAATCTCTGCCGGGACTGCTAGTCAACCGAAGACCTGGCCTGAGAAGTCTCGCAAGACCGACGTTGATGAAGACGAGGCAGCTGAGGGGTTCATTGCCAAGACCGAACGCATGACCTCTCCGAATTTCGGCAAGAAGGAATCGAATCAGGAAGCTACTCTTCCGTCGCCTCCGGACTACAGTGGCGTCGCCAAAGGCGCCGCGTTGGGTGAGCTTGAAGCTCAATTCACGGAATATGCCAATAATAATTGGCAACAGACTGGAGAGACTTCGATCGTTGGCGAACCCCGGGTTGAAGATCTGATCATTGATGACGTTCTAACGCACCGGGTCTACCTATGCCTCGATTCCAGCAGTATCCAAATAACTGAACCCGATGGGTTCATAGTGACTCCGAAAGCGGAACCGGGAACGCGTACCGCATTGAATATCTACGATGTCCAGGAGCACGACGGGCAGCTTCTAGTAGTTGACCACCTTTTTCCTGAAGATCCAGACTGTTGATTTTAGGTTCGGTACTTACCATGACACGTGCGTTGGAATTTTCGCGGCCCGGCCGCTCCGGCTTCTTTTTCCGTGCCTAATCATTGTTGCTTTTGTCCTATCAGGGATGAGCGCAGTCACCCCATCGGTTCAGGCATCGAGTCTGTCGACCTTCGACGGATCAAGTGAAGGTTCTGCCGCGGCTTCCTGCTGGGAAGCAAAGAAGATCAATCCATCCGCGGAATCCGGTATTTATTGGTTGCAGACGCCGGCGATGGCTGCGCCTGAACAGTTCTACTGCGATCAAAAGACGGACGGAGGAGGTTGGGTCTTGATCGGCAGGGGGCGTCAAGGCTGGAAGGAAATGTATGAAGGGCTCGGGACTGCCGCCGAAGTCCGCTCCCCGGTGACGGGGCCAGAAGCATTTGCGCCTAAGCAACTAGCCTCATCCACTGTTGATGCTCTGCTCAACGGACAGTCAGCGCAGACGCTCAGTGACGGAATCCGACTCCGCCGAGCATTGGACGTTAATGGCAATCAGTGCAGGAAGCTCGCTTTCAAACCAGTAAACGCGAACGGTGGACGTGGGCGTTTTCATCTGCCACCCCTGTGACCACCTATAAGTTTGACAACCTCTCCGGGAGTGGCGGAACTACGTCATCGTTCGGTTCCGGGCAGGGAACCAGCCGCGTCGACACCGCGGAGGCGCAGGCACAAGGCTGGACCCAAGGATGGGCCTTCGGATCGAATATCGCCGGCACGAACTCGAATAACAGTTATCTCTGGTCAGCTACCACCGGCGCGGGCAACGCAAGGCCCTTCACACAAATGTACTTGCGTCCCAAGCTGGTACAAGCTGATGTTGATTTCGGTTCAATTCCCGACACTGGTACACCCAAGTATGAGCAGCGCTCCATGCAATCGACGGGGGCTATGCCCACCGTTTGGGGCGTGACCGGGTTGGTTTCGGGCAGCGGCGAATTGCGGACGGAAGCTCAGACTTTTGCTCAGGTCGGCAACACGGTGTTTGTCGGGGGCAACTTTAAATACGTGCAAAAGAATTCCAGCGGGGCCGGCCGTGTCGAACAATCTCATGTTGCGGCCTTTGACGTCAACACCGGCGAGTTCTTGCCGGACTTCAAGCCGGTGTTCAACGGCCAGGTAAAAGAACTTGCAGCTCTGCCCAACGGCCTGTTGGTTGCAGGGGGAGAGTTCACCGAAGTTAACGGCAAGCCAACCGCAGGAATTGTTGCGTTGGATCCGAAGACAGGTGCGTCATCTTCTTCTTGGAAGATCAATATGGAAAATCGGCTCTCTGGTGGTGCGGTTTCCGTCCGATCATTCGGTATCTATGGCGAATGGCTCTACATCGGTGGGGCATTCACCCATCTGACAGGGGGCACTAATACCAGCCCTGTCTACGCTCGATCCGCGGCCCGAGTATCGGTTGTTGACGGAACGGCGGACCGTGATTGGAATCCGGCGTTTAACGGAACGGTTCTCGACGTTGAACCCTCAAAGGATGGCAGTCGAGTGTATGCCTCTGGCTACTTCACCTCATCCAACGGCGTTCCTACCGATGCCGCAGCTGCGATCCGCACTGGTGCAGGTGCGGGGGTTGAGACGTGGAACTGGACACCGAGCGCTTCGGCGCACTTCCAGTTCGGGGTCGCCGAAGAGGGTGGTCGAGTTTGGCTCGGTGGTTCCGAGCACAGCCTCTTCAGTTTCAATCCCTCGACCTTTGAAAGGCTCTCTAGCAACATCACTAGGGCCGGCGGCGATTTTCAGGATGTCACCGGTCACGAGGGCCTGATCTATGCCGGATGCCACTGCGGACACTGGAACTATACGGGCGGAACCGTGTGGCCGGGCCCCGGACCCAGTTGGACCATCGCCGACAAGATCAACCTCGTCGGCATCTGGGACGCGAGCACCGGAGACTACCTGCCTCAGTTCAACCCGGTGATCAAGGGGCGTGGAGGCTACGGCATTTGGGGTAACTTCGTGGACAGCCGTGGGGTGCTCTGGAGCGGCGGCGATCTTGTTTCTTCAGTTCGTGCTGATGGCTCAGGACAATGGTCTGGTGGCTTTGCCAGATTCGCCCCTAATGATTCCACTGCACCCAGTACACCGGCCGGGGTTAAAGCTGTAAGCGACGGGAACACGGACACCCTGTCCTGGACGCCTTCAAGCGGGTCACCCGGCGGGTATCAGATCCTTCGCGGTGACCGCACCATTGCCACCACCAAGGCCACATCCATTGAGGTGGACCACCTCGACGGGGCCCGTTACTTCGTTCGCGCTGTGGATGAGGCGGGGAACCGGTCTGCATCGTCAAAGGCTGTGCGCGCGACGACGGACACGACACCTGTTGGTTCGATTCAGTACATCGGGTCAGCTGAGAGTTGGAAGTATCGGTTCGAGAATAGTGCGCCACCTGCGGATTGGATGGCGACTGGGTTTGATGATCAGCCGTGGACCACCGGCAAGGCCCATTGGGATGGGGATCATCGGGCATCGAAACCACGTTGAACGCAGAGGGAATCAAGCCGCTTTCATATCACCTAAGGAAAACGTTCACGGTCGCCGACGCCAGCACTATCTCAAATCTTGAATTCGAGACGGTAGCCGATGACGGGATCGTGGTCTACCTCAACGGCGTTGAGGTGCTGCGCTCCAACATGGGAACCGAAAAGATCGCCTATAACTCCTATGCCACCACGGCGCCTAGCACTGGCACTGCCCAGGCGAATCCGGTGAAAGTCACAGTTCCAGGCTGGGCCGTTCAGGACGGGAAAAACACCGTCAGCGTGGAAGTCCACTCGAACTATCGCAACACTCCAAATTCGTCCTTTGACTTAAAACTGAAGGCAAATTTGGGGGAGCAGCCAGACCCGCCCGTTACTCCACCGGAGACTGAGCCAGCAATGGCCATCGAAGCCGGCGAGACGTGGAAGTACAGATTCCTAGGATCTGCTCCCGCTGACAACTGGGTTGCCGTGGACGCCGACGACACCGAGTGGAGCCAAGGCAAGGCACCCTTGGGTTGGGGCAGCTCGACAATCCAGACCGAACTGTCGGCAGCGGGGACAAAACCATTGACCAGTTATTACCGGAAGAGCTTCACCGTTAAGGATCCGGCGGCCGTGCAGGAAATGAGAATCACAACAAGAGCCGATGACGGGATCGCCGTCTATGTCAATGGCGTGGAAGTGGCGAGGAAGAACCTGCCTACCTCTGCCTTAACCTACCGAACGTACGCTACGGCCGCACCTCGTACCGGCACAGCGCAGAACGCGCCGGTCGAAGTCACTATTCCGGCCAGTGCCCTTCAATCGGGGACAAACGTTGTCGCCGCTGAAGTCCATTCGAACTGGAGCGCGACACCCGATTCAAGTTTCGAGCTTGAAGCCGAGCTGATTAGCGGAAAAGAGGCACAGAACATGATGAAGATGGGATTGGAAAAACAGGGTCTATTGGGCCAGTAGCAAATGCCTGTACACGAAGGAATGCATTTGCACTAGATTTTTGGGGGAGCAGTGGGAACGAAAGAGGCATGGACGCCTGTGGGGGGTCGTCCATCATTTGCGCAGGTCGCAAAGGAGTTGGACTACGCGCAAAAACCAGGCGACGGTGTGCCCGCTTATTCGCGGTGGGTCAACCGTCGGGCTGCGCGAGTCTTTGCCGCGGCAGCGGTATCGATGGGGGTGGGGCCGAACGCCGTCACCCTGATCAGTGCATGTTTGAGTGTTGGCGGCTTGCTGCTGCTCGTTGCATTTCCCGCCAGTTGGGGGACTGGTTTTGCAGCAGCAGTGCTCTTGGCACTGGGGTATGTCATGGATTCTGCCGATGGACAGGTAGCAAGGGCCACCGGAACTGGCAGCCCCGCCGGTGAGTGGCTAGATCATGTCATCGACGCAGTTCGAACCCCGGCGCTGCATGTCGCGGTGTTTTTCGGATTTCAACGGTGGTTTGATCTCGAACCGGCATTACGATATCTCCCGCTGGCTTTTGCACTGCTCGCGGTGGGGCACTTCACCAGCCAGATCTTGGCTGAACAGCTGAGCCAACATCACACGCTGCGCACGAGGAACGCTCAACGTGGACATCTCGAACCAGCAGCCCAGCAGAAGGGCGTTCTCTGGTCACTGATGATTCTGCCAATCGACACGGGAATCATGTGCTGGATATTCATTTTTTGGGGGAGCCCCGCACTTTTCCTTGCAAGCTATGTCTTCCTTTTCTTCTTTGGAATCGTTTTTGCCGCAGTATCGGCACGCCGAAAGTACGTACACCTGAAGGGCCTTGGTAAATGAAACAGCGTCACGATCAAACAAGCCGGGTGTTGCTGGAACAAGAGTCAGTCATCAGCGTCAGTGCCGTCATAACGACGTGCGGACGTCCTGAACTGCTGCGTAAAGCAGTCCGGTCGATACTTGAGCAAACGTATGAGGGCGACATTGAGGTCGTCGTCGTCTTCGACAAGATCCCCGTTGACGAACTCCGCGATGTCGAAGTACCTCATGGTCGGCGGCTTACAACCATCGCGAATACGCGTACGCCGGGATTGGCCGGAGGGAGGAACACGGGGATTCTGGCCGCCGATGGGGAAGTGATCGGCTTTTGCGACGACGATGATGACTGGCACCCGCAGAAACTGGCTCAACAGATGGCCGTATGGGAAGCTGCACCACAGGCCGTGGCCATTGCCAGCGGCATCGACATTCGGACGGACGGAACGAATATAGTCCGAATCCCGCCCGAGCAGGTGACCTTCGATAATTTCCTGCGCTCCAGGGTGACAGCAATTCATCCTTCGACGATGTTGTATCGGCGGGAGGATCTAATTGGGCGAATAGGGCTCGTCGATGAGCAGCTGCCCGCCGGTTACGGTGAGGACTATGATCTGCTCATCCGCGCAACGCGCTTCGGCGACATCTACTCCACTCCGGAGCCTTGGTGGGCGTTCTCTGGGACAGGCCATCGTTCTTTGCCGGCCGTTGGGAGAACATCGCTGCTGGTTTGTCGTATATCCTGGCCAAGTTTCCAGAGTTTGAACGGAGCCCGAAGGGAACAGCCCGGATTGCCGGGCAAGTGGCGTTTGCGCAAGCCGCGCTGGGGAACCGGCAACTGGCACGCCAGTGGGCATGTAGCGCATTGCGCCGAGATTGGATGCAGCTGCGCGCCTACGCTGCTCTAGCCGTTTCAACCGG
This sequence comes from Arthrobacter sp. JCM 19049, assembly GCF_001310435.1. Taxonomy (NCBI): domain Bacteria; kingdom Bacillati; phylum Actinomycetota; class Actinomycetes; order Micrococcales; family Micrococcaceae; genus Arthrobacter; species Arthrobacter sp. JCM 19049. The sequence continues at coordinate 12,352 of NZ_BAXF01000006.1, forward strand.
CTGGGTCGACGCGGGCTGGCTCGTACGGCAGATGCAGAAGGTGGGCCGGGGCATTTGACACCGCATCGGCAGCAAATGGCGACACCAGGAATAGCATTGTTGGGGAAGCTTCCCGGTTCGGCCGCCTCCCGTGTGGTCTCCGGCGAGATCGCATTACCTCGGTGGCCTATCTTCGCACTCATTATTGGGTTCCCCGTCTGGTGGTTTTTGGGAGCTGTTCCCGTTCTTCCGCCAATCCTGAGCACAATCATGATCTTCTACCTCCTGAACTCGAAGCGGGTTATTTTCACCCCTGGCATGGCGCCATGGTTCTTGTTCCTCATCTGGGCGGTAGCAGCAATTGTCAATGTTCATGGGGCAGGGGATCTGCTGGGTTTCGGCATACGTGTCATGGACATCGTTTTGGCCGGGGTGAGTATGCTGTATGTTGCGAACGCGGGATATTCGCTACCTAAGACGCGCATCGTCAACTATTTGGTGATTCTCTGGGTCGCGATAGTTGGATTGGGCTTCTTAGCCCTGGTGATACCCGAAGTCAGATTGAAAACTCCGCTGGGCTTCGTGCTTCCTGAATCCATTAGTTCGAACGAGCTGGTACGCAACCTCGTGGCACCGCCGTTAGCTGAAGTCCAGAGACCATGGGGTGCTCCGGAGCCGTTCTTTCGCCCCGCTGCACCCTTCCCCTACGCCAATAGCTGGGGGGCTGCGTTCGCGATACTCGTCCCCGTCGTCGTTGCCCGGATCGCGATGACGCGCAATCGAAGAGTAAGTCTGCTTTTGGGCATGCTCTTGGCGCTGTCATTTATTCCGGCAGTGGCCACGAGCAACCGCGGGATGTTTGTCGGGCTGGCGATCGCCGTCGCATACGCGCTAGTCCGACACGTGGGTCTCGGCCATTGGCGGATCGCTGCCGCCGTTTTCTCCGGAGTCACCGCCCTGGGTGTATGGCTGGTAACAAGCGGAGCCATCGGTGAGATTTTGGGTCGGCAGGAGTACAGCGATTCAACCGGTGGCCGCATGTCGCTCTACGCAAAAACCTGGGAACAGAGTCTGCAGGCCCCGATTCTGGGACACGGAACCCCGACCATCGACGACTATCGGGGTATCACTGGGCTCGCAAGGCTTCCTATGGACGCTGATGTTTTGCTATGGATTCGTGGGGCTCACATTATTTCTCTACTTTTTTACTGGCGGAATGATTCGGACCTGGCGGCAATCTACGGTGTCCGATGTCTGGCTGCACGCATCACTTCTCGCCGGCATGTCCTTGATCCCCTTCTACGGACTTTCAGTTCTCCAGCTAGCTGTCTTGACCATTGTCTTGGCCATGCTGCTGCGGCAAAGGTATGTGGGTGCAAATGGGTGACCCGGTGCTGGCAACGATTCCTTCCGGCCGAAAGGAGAGTACGGCGCGCACTACCGTACTGACTTTTGCGAGCGTTCTCTGTGGGGCGGCTCTGGCGTTTGGCATCACGCTCTACGTGGGTAATCAAATCGGTGAAGAGGGCGCCGGAATCTTCTTCCAGATCATGGCGTTCTTCTCCATCGCGAGCGTATTTGTCACCTTTGGTGCCGATACCGGGCTCGTACGCACGCTCGCTGCTCAAAAGGTTATGGGCACTGCCAAGCACCTGCGCAGTACTCTGGTCATCGCCGGACTCCCAGTGCTCGCCATTGCAACCATAGTGAGTGTGGTCTTTTGGGTGTACGCCGAAACCTTGGAGCAGCTATTGGGGGTGCCAGGGCTCTGCGAAGTCATACGCGTCATGGCCCCCATGCTCGTTCCCGCCGCGATCATGAACCTGGGGTTCGGTGCCATGCGAGGCATGGGGCGCGTGGCAAGCTTCAGTGCCATTCAGAATGTCCTGCTACCGGCAGCACGGTTCTGCGCTGTCGCACTTGCCATCTATCTGGGCGGCAGCCTGCTGCAACTGGCCACATCGTGGGCGATCCCGGTGCTCCTGGCGGCGATGGTGGCAGGCATCGCTACATGGCGCGCAGTCGTTCACTTCAGCCTCGCGGAGGACAACGCGGGGCCAGGAAGCGTCACGGCGCAAAACCCCGACCACTCCTTTCGCAGATTCTGGAGCTTTTCTTCAGCGCGAGGGGTCAGCGCGCTGGTAGAGACCGTGTTGGAATGGATTGACGTCATCGCCGTCGCCGTGTTCCTGGGGCCCGCAGCAGCGGGGATCTATGGAGCGGTGAACAGGTACGTCCGTCTCGGAGTCATGCTTGAACACACTGCTCGGTTGGTGACAGGGCCGATGTTGAGCGCGTGTCTAGCTGCGGGAAAACACCTTGAAGCAAAACGCTTGTTCGGTGACACCGCGAAACTACTGGTCTGGTGCGCTTGGCCCTTTTACCTTACGCTGGCCATTTTCGGAGAAGGCGTTCTTTCCCTGTTCGGCCCGGGGTTCGCTGAGGGGGCGTTGCCGCTGGCGATCATCAGTATGGTCATGATGCTTGTGGTCTCAGCAGGGGGCGTCCAGAGTATGCTGCTCATGGGAGGCAAAAGCCGATGGCAGCTGGGCAATAAACTTAGCGCCTTATTTGTGGCCCTCGCGGCCAATCTCTGCCTGGTACCGCTTTGGGGCCTCATGGGAGCGATCACAGCGTGGTCTCTTGCTGTGCTCGTTGACTGTGCTTTGGCAACCATGCAAGTTGCACGAACCATGCGGTTCGGTGCTCCCGTGCGTGAACTCATCCCGTTGGCCGCAACCAGTTTGGTAATTTTTGGAGCGGGAGGTTTGCTGATGCGCAGTCTGCTCGGGCCAGATCTTCTTACCGCCGCACTTCAGCTGGCAATAGCCTTGCCGGTCTATGTCTTGATTAGCGTGAGGTTCAGTGAACGACTTGGACTGGAACCGGTGGTGCGCCAGGTTCTGCGCCGAACTCACAAGCACCAAGACCCAGCAGCGAGTGAAAACCTCGGTTGAAGGACTTCGGAACTGGTTAGGCTGGTTGACCCGTATCTCGCACCCCGGTCCTTTTGCGGTCAAGAATCCTCCATAATGCACTCAGGCATTTGCAACCCTGTTGATGCAAACAGGATTCAGGCCCCTCTATCGCGCGACACGGGCCAGCCTGCCTGTACCTAGGAGAAATGAGAATCGCTCGGCCGATGTGTTTCAGCCGAGCGGTTCCCATTTTGGCTGCACTGCCCTGGCTCGAGGACAGTACTGCGAACGTCTAAAGCCTTGAACGTCAAAACGGGGTGAGAGTTGAGGACGATCGGGCCTTCAAATGAGGCCCTCGGGTAGCGGCATTCAGCCCTTATACGACCATGCACGCACATAGTCGATTTTGAAGTCCGCGGTATCTTTCGTGGTTGAGTCAGGCATACCCCAATACGGAGATCCATATTGCATGTTCAGACGAATGTGGAACTTGGCAGCCGTCTCGAAGGCCTTCTCATATGCTGCGTTCCCTGCACGCTTGACTGTCTTGAAGGGCTTCCCGTCGAAGAGCCAGGTCATTCCCTCAGGAGTCCACTCGAAAGCCCATGTATGGAAGCCGCCGGAAAGATCGGTAACCGGAATCCAGGAGTTGGTCTTGCTCTTGCCCGTCTGATCGTAGTGAAGCGTGCCTTCGCTGCGATTGAATGGATCGAATGAGGTGTTTGCGCTATGCGGAGTTCCGTAGGCCTCCATGATGTCGATCTCACCGCCGGTCTTGGCACCATCCGGGCGGAGCCAGAATGCTGGCCAAATACCCTTGGCATTGCCTTAGTCAGTGGCAACTGTGCACGCATTTCCCATCGGCCGTACTTTTGTGAAAACTTGCCAATACTGTCGATGTACCCGGTGGAAAACTCACGCGTTCCACTTTTGACTACCGGCATGTTCATGCGCTTGCCCTTGATGGTCAGCACACCGTCCTTGGTGCTGGCATTCTCCTTCTTGATGATGGCGCGGTCGTAGGACAAAACACCATGGGTTGCATCATCGCGCACAGTCCACTTGGACAGGGCTCCGGAGAACTCATCTTGCCACACAGGAGTTCCCCATCCCGCAACATAGCCATCCGATGATGAAGAAGGCGGCGTGGTAGGAGCGACCGGAGCGGTATTCGCTGCGCTGGTTGATTTCATCGGAGCGATGACCAGGTCGTCATAGGAAAGGGTTGCTGCCGGGCTCTTGTTCCCACGGTAAGCGCTGACCTCCACAGTTCCAGGCGCCGTCAGGGCCTCCTTAGAGGAATCAGTGGCCGACGTGTTCCAGCCAGCGGGCTCCTTGCTTCCCACTGGCCATGCCTTGGCCCGAACGTTTACGGACGGCTTTCCGGTGACTTCAAGCTTGATGTTTACTTGCTGATTGGCAGCAACGCTGAAGCCGAGCTTTACAGGAGCTGCAAGCCCTTTCATGCCATTGCTGGTCCACCTGTTGAGCTCCAAATACGCGACACCTCTTGGAGACACACGAAGAGTGGCGCGATAGTCACCAGCTGTGGACTTTCGGGCGTGTAGCGACGAATAGATGCCGGCACCGCTCGAGGCGAGCTTGTCGGCGGAGACCTTATAGGTGGTAACTACGTCTTGCAGCTTGTAGTCAGTGTTGACAGCTTGGTCTTTCCAGAAGCCGGCAGCTTGATAAGGGCGCGCGATCCGTTGACGGAAAAATCGGCTCCGTTGCTGGAGTAGGAAACCGCGGAGGAGTATTCGCCCCACCCCGACGATTGCGTGCGGTTCATCGAGTCGCTGACAATGGCTTTGCCCACTGAGTAATTGGTGGCTGCGATTGCGTTAGGGCTCTCGCCAGCTATAGGGGGCACGACAGTGAGCGTTGTGGTTAGGGCGGCAGTTACTGCCAGAGCCTGAATCACTCGTTTCTTAGTCGGTCGACGTCGCGAGCTGGGGGTCTCGTAAACGGTCGTCAAAGTTGGCCTCAAATCATAGGACTAGTTCGTGGTCTGCGTCGGGTTGACCCGGCTTGCAAACCCAGGGTAGGGAGGGGGAGACGCGTGGCACCGAAGGCAAAAAGTCGCGCCGACCGTCAAACATGGTGACATGCGCCCAATATCGTTAGCAAACCGTTATAAAGGTGCCTTGTTTTCCTGCATGCAGGAAGGATTAGCCAGCGGAGAGTACAAGAGAGTCGAGAGCTCCTTCCTTCTTCAGTGTTCTAAAAGAATGATGACCTCTAGTATTCGAAGGTTATGAGCCTTATCGGGTAAAGCATCGCCACATGCCGAGCTGCCGTTCTGATCTGCGTTAGTTTGACACCCGCAGGTAAGGCATTTCACAAGATGCAGGGCGTTTCACGCGCGGGCCGAGTCACCCGGCCGAGAGACCACAGCCGTGAGAGGAGGGGTGAAGATACGAGCGGGTCCGAACGGCACGCCCGATGAGTACAGCACGCGTACGTGGTGACTGCGGCTGTCTAATTCCGGTCAATATTGATACCGGACGGCCGTCTCGTGAAATTTCACAAAGTAAGATGATTCCGTCGTAACATGCAGGAATTCAAGGCTAAAGACCGTTCCGAAAGGGCTAGCCTGATTAACAGTGCTCTTCCTCAAGAGCCCCATGCAAGCCACCAGCCCAATGAAATCGCAAAGGTGCCACCCTCGTGTCTGACAACAAGCCCGTAGTACTTCTGGCCGAACAGCTCTCTCCCGCCACTGTCGCCGCCCTCGGTCCAGACTTTGAAATTCGTCAGGCGGACGGCGCGGACCGCTCCCAGCTACTCGCCTCCATCGTCGATGTCGACGCCATCCTTGTTCGTTCCGCCACGCAGGTGGACGCGGAAGCGATTGCAGCAGCGAAGAACCTCAAGGTGATTGCCCGCGCCGGTGTTGGTCTGGACAATGTGGACATCAAAGCAGCCACCCAGGCTGGTGTCATGGTTGTGAATGCCCCGACCTCGAACATCATCTCGGCCGCGGAACTAACCGTGGGCCACATCGTGTCGCTGGCGCGCCGGATTCCTGCGGCCAACGCGTCACTGAAGGGCGGTGCGTGGAAGCGCAGCTCCTTCACGGGGGTGGAACTTTTCGAGAAGAAGGCTGGCATCATCGGCCTGGGTCGCATCGGAGCACTGGTGGCCCAACGCCTACAGGGTTTCGGCATGGACATTGTTGCTTACGACCCCTACATCACCCCGACCCGCGCCCAGCAGTTGGGCGTAACACTGTTGAGTTTGGACGAGCTGCTGAAACAGGCGGACTTCATCTCGATCCATATGCCGAGGACCCCGGAGACTATGGGGATGCTCGGCAAGGATGCCTTCCGCAAGATGAAGGACAGCGCGTACGTGGTTAACGTGGCTCGGGGCGGCCTGGTGGACGAGGAAGCCCTCTACGAAGCGCTGAAGAACGAAGAAATCGCCGGCGCGGGCATCGACGTATTCGCTAAGGAACCCAGCACCGACCTGCCGTTCTTCGAGTTCGATAACGTCACCGTCACCCCACACTTGGGTGCTTCCACCGACGAAGCCCAGGAGAAGGCTGGCGTGTCAGTGGCTAAATCGGTACGTCTGGCGTTGGCCGGTGAACTGGTGCCGGACGCTGTCAACGTGGCTGGCGGTGTCATTGACGAGAACGTTCGCCCCGGAATACCGCTCATCGAGAAGCTGGGTAGGATCTTCAATGCTGTAACTACTGGTTCACTCACCAGTATTGACGTTGAGGTCGCTGGCGAGATCGCTTCCTTGGACGTCAAGGCTCTCGAGCTCTCTGCTCTTAAAGGCGTGTTCATGGATGTAGTGTCCGAGCAGGTCTCCTACGTAAACGCACCGGTACTTGCGGAACAGCGTGGTGTCGCTACCCGCTTGATAACCACACCGGATTCCCCCGAGTACCGCAACCAGTTGACCATCAAGGGTGCTTCCCACGATGGTGCCCAGCTGTCGATCGCTGGCACCCTCACCGGTCCGAAGCAGGTCGAGAAACTGGTTGGCATCAACGGTTATGAAATTGAGATCCCGATTTCTGATCACATGATCGTGGTGCGTTACAACGACCGTCCCGGCATCATCGGCAGCCTCGGCAGTGTATTGGGGGAACAGGGCATTAATATTGCGGGCATGCAGGTATCGCGCGATGAGAAGCACGGAGATGCCGTCGCCGTGATCAATATTGATTCAGCGCTTCCGCAAGGTGTGTTGGGTGTGGTGGGCGCAGCTATTGGAGCAAGCGTTGCGCGTGAGATTAACTTGAAGAGCTAGTTTCTTCGCGTTGGTCCGCTCGTTCTAGAAACACGTTCTAGAACTAGCGGTCAAAGCTTTGCACGTGTCTGAATGAATGTTCTCTTCCAGATCAATGTTGGAAAGCGAACCTTGCTTGCCGTATTGATCACTGCAGTGCGGTTTCAATAGAGAGCAGTCCCCAGCGGACATTTCAGGGATACGGAGTTTATCTCCAACTAAGCCAGTCTGTTAACTCTCTGATTAGCAGTCACAACTCGAATAAAATAATTCGCGTTTCCGTATGCTTGGAAACACGCGTCAATTTTGGGAGAAACTTTCTGTTTACAGCAGCGAAAAAATACGGTGTTTCACTCGCCCTGTGTGGCTTGGTGGTTCTCGGTACATCGTGCGTTCAGGAATCCGACGCAATCCGACAACAAGAGTCGCATATCGAATCGCCTTCCCAGCCTAAGCTGCGCCTGAATTAAAACGAGAGTTCAATCAGAGCTTCAACGATCGGACTGAGGGGCGGAGCGCGACCTTCACTCTGGAGGGCACCAATTTAGGAACCTTCCTGAGTGAGCAGAATATCGGGATCTCGTTCGAGTCCACAGAACTGAGTGATCCACGGTGGGATCCGGATGTAGGAAATCTCGACGAGATGTTGCTGGCCCTTGGTAAACCAGGGCTGCGTTTCGGTGGCAATAAACTTGACCGCAATATCTTTTGGAGCTCTACGGGGGAGAAAGCACCCGAGGGAAAAACTTTAGTCACGCCTCAAGATTTGAGGCGAGTGATGAAAACGGTGCAAAAGATCGACGCGAAGGTAACCTTGGGTATTCCACTTGGTACTTTCGATCCCAAACGCGGTGCAGAGATGACAAAACATGCAGCTGCGATCTTCGGTGAGCATCTAGTGGGAATCTCCATTGGCAATGAACCCGACGGATTCACCAGCGGCGCCCGTACTGGTCTGAAATTACGCGAACCCGAAACGTGGAATGAAAGCGAGTACATTAAGCAGGTACGCCGCTACATCGAAGCCCTTGACGCTGAGGTCGAATCTGATGTCCCGATTATTGGCCCAGACGTGTTTGATGGATCCTGGATGAGTGCATTCTTGGCGGCGGAAATTCCGAATACTGCTGCACTCACTCAACACTACTACGCAACTTACGAATGTTCGTCTACTGCCGTGCCTGGTCGTGGCCCCGAGTGGAGAATCTTTTGAATCCGATTGTTGGGAAAAGCTCGAGCAAGATGTTTAGCATCGGGCTCGCCAAGGCCAAAAAGGCAAAGGTGCCCCTATGGGTAGAGGAAACCGGGTCGACGAGTTGCCCGGGCACTAACAATACTTCAAAGACTCACGCCGCGGCACTCTGGACGGTGGATCATATTTTCTCGGCTGCCCAACAGGGCGTTGAACGCATGAACATGCACTCGATGCTCGGCGCTTGCGAGGAGGGGCTCCCATGTCCGTGCTCTGCTCCGCGGAGGGTGCCGGCGCCAAGGGTGAAGGAGAGCTACTGGCGCAACCAAATTTTCTAGCTATGCGCCTGAGTCAAATCAGCAGTGGAGGACGTTTTCTAAAAATCAGTGCTTCCGGTGATAATAATTTACGTTCCTATGCTGTGAGGTCGAAAAATGACACAATTTTAGTTACCGTCATTAACAAAAACAATGCATCCGAATATTCTTTCAATCCGATAAAAATTTCCGTTCCCATGGGTTATCGAGCCACTCGCGCAGCCCAGCTTTATGGGCCCGACAACGAATCGATCGAGGACACGGCATTTGCCGTTCCTGCACCGATCTCAGCAAAGAGTAACGGTATGAAAAAAAATATCGACGGGCATCTCGAAATCGAGTTAGCCGCTAGTACCGCCACCACGATCGAATTCACGAAAGAGTAGTTGCGATCAGGGAATGCTTCATTCCCGACTTTGCTAATTTCCGCGGGCTTCCTAAAAGACGAGTTAAAATTAGATGTACGCACTGTATCGGCAAGGCTTTCGTGCGTGTCCGCAACTCGGGTTATTCATTGGTTGCATGGTCGCAATTCATAGGTCCAGGATTTCGCCTTTGCATGGGTACCGGCTAATCCGGCTCTTCACAATTGAGGGTGTAACCGGGGCCTGAATCCGCCCGCTTCCAATAATGGGCGATATAGTTCGCCAGGTTCCTCAACCCCAGGGCCGATCCGCGCAGGTGTTCCAGCCTGCCGTTGATTGCTTCGGTGGCCCATTCGAGGTGCCTTCCCGGCCGAAGTAGGCCAGGATGTCCCCGGAACGCCGTTTCAACGCCCTGCCCAGCGAGGCCAGCTCGCTCAGCTGCTGGGGAACCTTCGCGGTGAACAGGTCGATGGCCTGCCTCAACGCCCACCGGCCAATCTTCCGATCCGGTTGCCGGTAGGCGTCCACAATGCGCTGATACACGTTCCAGGTCAGCTCGACTGGTTCATGCTGTTCATCGGCGAAGAGCTCTTCTAGTCGCTGGGTCTGTTTGTCGGTGAGCAGCTCATCCCCGGTCAGCAGGGTCCGGCGGGAGGCATAGAGCGGGTTTCCTTTGCGCCCGCGGTGCCCGCAGGTGTGCTGCTGGATGCGCTGCCGGCACTTATCCAATGCCTCGGCGGACAGACGCACCACATGGAAGGGATCCATCACCTCGACCACGTCCGGTAGCTCTTCGGTGGCGGCGGTCTTGAAACCAGTGAATCCGCCCATGGCCACCACTTCAATCCCGTCTCGCCACGCCTGATCGCGGTCGGCGAGCCAGGACTTGAACACTGCCTTGAAGCGCCCGGCCACCATGTCCAGCAGCCGAGCCGGGCCGGTGCCCTGAGCCACCGGAGTCAGATCAATGATCACCGTGACGTATTTGTCCCCCGTGCGGGTGTGGCGCCACACGTGCTCATCCACCCCGATCACCTTCACCCCGTCACAGCGTTCGGGCCGGCTAATCAGCAAGCGCTGCCCTTCGGCGAGCACCGCGTCATTGGCGGTATTCCAGGACACCCCCAGCCCCTCGGCAATCCGTGCCATAGACAGGTGCTGACACACGATCCCGGCCCGCGCCCAGCGCAGCCCTGCGCGTGAGATCTTCGCCCGTGGTGCGGCCGCACCGCTGGTGTCTTGGCGCCAGACCCGGCCACCAATCCCCGCACCGGTACCGGCGCACCCGGATCACCAGCGTGGTCGGCCTCCAGCCACTGGCTCATGAGCCAGGCGGCGCACCACGGTGCCCCGGGGAACACCTGCCTGCCCGCACCGCCGGCACCACGACTCTTCCTGGGCGACCCGGCACAAAAGTTCGGGACGCGAAGGAAGCAGCCGCTGCCCGTAGGCGATCAGTCTTAGCTCATCAAGGCGGCAGAACGTGGTCAGATCAGGGCGGTGACGGTAGGATGGGGCATCGTCGGGGTCTTTCGAAAACGGTCGTGTAGGAACTTCCATTCTCGTGAAGACCTCGACTTTTCCTTCCCAGCGACACGCCCGAAAAACCCTGTCACCGGACGTGCTGGTTTACACCCTCAATTGCGAAGAGCCGCTAATCCCTATGCTTTGCGACATCTGGCGGCGTTTCTCATGTTCGAGGTCGACGATGGCACTTCCCGCACAGGTATGGATGCCGGAACTCACGGTCTCGGTCGTGTGAGTGTTAGTAGGTTGGGGTACCACCGGATATTACCTCTAGGGACCAGCGTTATTGCCGTCGGAGACCAGCAGTCAATATTCGGAGCTTGCAGAGCCACCGATATTCCCACTGGGAGCCACCCGTTATTGCCGTTCAAAGCGGTTCAATATTCTCGTTCAGAGCCACCCGCCAACCGTAGCAGTTGACCGACGGCTCTCAACAAGGAACTTCACCGCGAACGCATCATGGGTCTAGTGTTCGGTCCGCGAGTACGCCTCGCGCATATTGAACCCCCCGGTCTCAACCCGGATCGTGTTTTGTACGATGCGGTCCATGACCGCGTCCGCCAACGCACCCGCACCCAGCCGGGCATGCCAGTCCCACTGCTTGTACTGGGTGCAGAAAATCGTTGACGCGGCGTCATACCTTCGCTCCATGAGCTCGAAGACGAACCGCGTGAACTCTGCGCCTGGCGGATCCAACAGCCACTCATCAAGAACCAGAAGACTGTAGTTGGCATACTTGCGCAACAGCTTTTGCGCGCCGTACGGCTTATGGAGGCTCTTAAAAGTTCAGTGTGGTGCATGATGCTCAGCACGGCCGTAGCCCCGCCGTGTACAACAATATTCGAAGCCGGTAGTGCCCATGATTGCGATAACCTCTCCCGATTCGTTTCAGGTTCTTCGCCGTCTGATTCGCCGCCTCGCTCCTGGCATTGGTCAGCCGGGTCCGCACGAAGACCAGCAGCTCCCTACGCCATGCCGTGTGCGTGCGGAACAAGGACTTCGTCTCAACCATTTTCGTGGCCTTCACAGACTTCTTCAGTACCGCCCACCGTGACTGGAACTCATCAATATCCCGGGTTTTCAGCAGTTCTCTCACGTGCTCCTTGATCGCATAGATCACCCCCAGCTCCGGATCCGTTTCAAGGATCAGCTTCAGTCAGTCGGGTACCTCGATCAAATCCGAGCGGTTGGGCCATTCAGGCAACAAACGGCTCAAACGCGCCTTGTTCTTCTCCGCGTTCACCTCCATCCGCTTCGACCCGGTCAGTCGCGCCTACTACGACCGCAAACGAGCCCAAGAAAAACGCCATAACCAAGCCCTGATCGCACTGGCTCATCGACGACTCACGGTCTTGTTCGTTATGGTTCGAGACGGTTCGTTCTATGACCTACCAGCACTAAAAAGTGCTTGACAAAATACATAGGGGCACCCCCGCATGCAACGGCTCGGCTAGCAGATAAATCCGGTTGCCCAGCGGGTAGTTGTGCAGGTTCAGCATCTTGGTCGCGTCAATCTACAGGCTAGTAGATTCAATAGGAATCAGAACGCCGCTTCTTCCTGACGAGCGATATAGGATTGACTTTGGAAAATCAGGAATGAGGCTTTGAAATAATGATACCGAATCTTCGTAGGCTGCTGGTGGTTGGCGGCGGGGCCGGAGCCCTCACGATTTCTCTCCTAGCAATTGCGGCCGTCACAGACTCGTGGATTCTCGCCCTACTAGCTGGGGTCCTTGGAATCGGTCTCATCGTTATGATTGGCGCGTCCGTCTTTCGTGTGGCTGCACGATCTTCCGCATTAACTCGCCAATTATCGACTAAGGCGAATAACCTAGAAGCGCGTGAACGGGTCCTGGCTGAGCGGTTCAACTTCGAGAAGACGGAGAAATCGTACTGCTACGCCGCGTTGTAAAGCTTGAAGAGATCGCAGTCGGCAATGCGAAGAGTTTCGACGCAATGCGAGAATTCCGGGAGCAGACTGTTGCAGAATTCGACCGGACTGAACGGGCGCTGTTCGCTAGGATTTCCAGCATCGAGAATGAACTTGCGCTGCTGAGTAATTCCGCTGCATCGTTTGTCAAAGCGGTTAAAAACTTGAATTCCATGCAGACGCAGACAAAAGATCTCGTGGAACGCAACAACAGAGACATACGCGTGCTACGGAAACGGGTCACTTCTGAATTTAAGCAAAGAGTCGAGTCTGATCTGAACGATTTGAAGCTCTTATCCCGCGAAATGCTCCGTGCCACGTTCGAGGTCTCCCTTATTCTGGGCCAGAACCCTCCTGACGTCATCTCGATGGATGTGGCGAAGCGCCTACTCGACGACTACATAACTAGCGGTGACATCGTGCGCACCCAGCCCCTTCTTGAGTACTTCGATCTTCAAGATGATCTGAGCGTTACGGACCTTCGCACGATTTACCGTGGCCTCCGAGCTGCTGGTTACTGGGGACAGGCGTTGAAGGTTCTCCGCGTGGTTGCTCGTAAATCCAGGCGCGAAAATGATGTCCGCGCAATTGCCAAGATAGAGCATGAAATCTCGGCGTACTCCTGCAATGACCGCGATGTACCAGATTTCCCTGAAGGAAGCTGTTACGACCCGGAAGGACCGATCTTGCATATGGTGGGGCGTGTATTACCTGATACTCAAACGGGTTACACGTTGCGTACACACTACACCGCGACCGCCCAGGCGAGGAAGGGTCTGCCTGTTGCTATCGTCGGACAGCCAGGGATCACTGACCGCAATCTCAAAGAGACTGAACGCTACACTCACCAGGGAATCGACTACTATCTCCTTCCCGGGCCATCGCGAAAGGAAGCACTCCTGGACGAGTGGTTAGTTTCGGCCGTTAAAAATGTGGCGTTACTTGTACAGCAGCTGCGACCGAGCATCCTGCACGCACAGTCGGACTTCTTCAACGCCTTGATTGCTCAGATGGTTGGGAAGGAGTATGGCATACCGACAGTGTATGAATCTCGGGGATTCTGGGAGGAGTCGTGGTTGTCGCGCACGATCACCGCCCAGGGCTGGGGCGCTAACGCCGAAGAGATCTTCCAAAAGTACAGCCTGCCTGATGCATACATTCTGCGTAAGCGTGCCGAGGAGATAGTGCGCCAGCGCGCCGATCACGTCTTTACGCTGGCAGAGGTGATGCAAAACCATATTCTAGAGTCCGCAGACGGCGCCATCGAGCCTCAGCAGTCTCTATTGTCCCGAACTCCGTAGAGCCTAAAAGCTTCCCAATTCAAGGGTAGATGATGAACTTAAGTCAAAACTAGGCCTTCCTGAAGACGCTGTGGTCGTCGGGTACATCTCCTCTGTCGTGGAGTACGAAGGCATCGATATCCTCCTCGATGCGTACAAGATGGCATATACAGCCTCCGATAAACCAATATGTATGCTGCTGGTCGGCGATGGAGACTACCTTCCCACTCTCAGGAAACATGCCGTCGACCAGGACATTAAGGATGTCTTCTTCACTGGTCGGGTCCATCACACCGATATTCTGCGCTACTACGGGCTAATTGATATCTTCGTCGTGCCCCGTAAACCATCAGCGGTAGCGGATCTAGTTACACCGCTCAAACCCTTCGAAGCATTTTCTACGGGACGAGCCGTAATTCTGTCCGACGTTGGCGCCTTGCAAGAAATCGCGCGCCAATCGCAGTCTGTCGAGGTCTTCAAGGCTGGGGATGCAAAAGACCTTGCCCAGAAGATACTTGAGCTTGCAGCAGATCCAAAGCGACGAGGCGAGCTGGGCTCGCATGCGGCATCGTGGGTACGTAATCACCGCACTTGGGACAGTAACGTCAGCGCCTACTACGAGGTCTACAGGCAACTCGGTTATGTCGGTCCGTCGTCGCAGCTTCTCGAAGCGGAGCTACGACTACGCGGTCGCGGTATAAATCCCGGCGACGTAATTGACGAGGTTGTCGATACCGAGCTCCCGCCGCTTAGGAGTTGGTTTTCCGTCGATGGCGTAGAACAATGCGCACGAGAGATTATGGAGAAAGGCTGGACTTACGCCGAGTTTGAGCCCATCCGCGTGGTGGAAACGCTCGAATGGTCCGTTACGGGGAAGTAAACCGCTCCTGGGGTTTCCATCTTCACGCTTTCGAGTTCATGGATCCGCTTTTACGGGAATACAGTGCGACTGGAGAGCGCCTATGGCTTGACACTGCCGTAGCTATAGCCCTGGACTGGTTGGGCATCTACCTCGGGCCAACGCCGCCGGAGGATTCGATGGCTGGTACGAAATGTCGCTTGCACTGCGGACTCCTCGGTTACTCAATCTCTTGAGTAGAGTCAGTAGATACGAAGATCTGAGACTCCAAGCTACGATTCTTCTCGACGGTATCCTTCGGCACATGGATGAGCTACACAAAGACGAAGCGTTCAACCCGGGGAATAACCATGGCTTCTACACCGCAGCCTCGCAGCTGCACCTGCATAAGTTTGGCCGTGCCATTCCGGGTATTGAATACACAGGAAATGTAGGCGCCAAGCGTATGAGTGTCATGGTTGATAAGCAGTTCGCAGAGGATGGCGTGCATCTCGAACATTCGCCTGGTTATCACCAAATGTTACTCAGCTCTTTCGAAGCAGCCATCAATGATGGGCTGATTCAAAACGAAGAGATCCGCGAACGTATTCGACGCGCAGCGCACGTTTTGGGATGGATGATCCAACCGGACGGACATTTGGTCCAATTCGGCGATACTCAGGACACTCTAATGCAGTCTGTTCTCGCTACCTCGTTAGATCCGGAAACGCAGTTTGTATTGACCGGCGGCATGTCCGGAACCGCACCTGTCGCTGAGCTCGCCGTGTTCAATGACGGGGGTTATGCCTTTGTTCGTTCTCCCGCACCTCAAACCTCCTCAGAGATCGCTTCGGCGGGCTATCTGGCATTCAGTGCAGCATTCCACTCGCGTGCCCACAAGCACGCCGATGATCTCAATATCGTTTGGTACGACCGAGGGTCCGAGATTCTCGTTGATTCCGGTCGCTACGGGTACGGTGATTTCCTCCCTGCAGACTCTCCTCAGCGCGCGCAAGGTTTTTATTACGCATCAATGGAACGTCAGTACGTGGAGGGGACCAGCGCACACAACACGCTGATGATGGACGGGGCCGACCAACTTCGTCGAGGACGTATCCCGTACGGTAGTGGCATCATCGAGGCCACGCATACCGCGGGGTCATTTGACATATCAGCTCGTGCGAATCATACCGATTACCTCCATCGTCGGCGTGTTGTCTATCGTCCGGGACGTAAATTGCAAGTCCTGGATTCCGTATACTCTCATAATCAGGAATCCCGCGAAGCAACGATTTGGTTCAACATTGATGGGCGTTTCGAACTGATTGAGTTTGGCGATACGCTGGTGTTTGAACGACGAACGGGTACGGATGGACTCCGCCTCGAAGTATCTGGTCCTGGAACACGCCTTGAACCGGTGCTGGGCGGAAACGATCCCCTGCGAGGTTGGAGGTCAAGGACCGACCGTACCTTGGAGCCAGTATGGTCCATCGGATACACAGTGCCTGTCCAGACGCGCGCCTCTGTGTCCACCACGTTCAGATTCATTTGATTAGGCGGGTGAGCAGCTGGTCACCGCCGGGGGCCCATCCGCGCGACGCTGGATGTTGGCCCGCCGGATTGCCCAGGACGCTGAGTTTCAGGCGAGAATCGTTGATCTGAAGGTCTGTGACCAGCTGGTTGAATAGCCAGTTTGTGCCGCGGTCAAGGGTGTTTAGGGCTATGACCTGTTTCGTGCCATGGCTTAGTAACCCCTTTTCAAGCCCTTGACTAACTCTTCAAGATCTGCTGGCACATGCGCATCGAAGGTGATCTCATCCCCGTTGATGTGCACCCTTGAAGCCCGCAGCTTCAAGGGAATTGACCAGCCGCTTCTAGGGCAACCCGGATATTTCCTGCAAGTGCCGGCCGGTAGCCAACGCAGCGAAGACCACGGTCAAATGGGCATCAATTGAGTCTTTTTCCCTGTGGAAGATCGGCCTGGCCCGCAGATCCGATTTCGTCATCTTGAACGACGCTTCAACTTGCCATAGGTCGTGATGGGCGCTGATCACCTTTGTGGCCGGAACAGTATCGATGGGAAGGTTCGTCACGTAGCACTTCAGTACGGCCAGCATCCTGGCTCGTTCGATGACCTTTTCATCACGTTCTTTATCGGCCCCGGTCACTTTCAGGAAGCGCACCTTCTTCGTCGGTGACTTTCCTGCGGCGACTGCTAGCCCAACGGTTTCATCGGGTCGTTGAGGGCCGCTGATTTCCAGTTTTTCCGGGAATCGGCGGCTTTCTCCTGTTCCGGGGTCGCCGATGACACCAGGGTCACTGGTGCGGGTGCCGGTTCCATTGTTCCGGTCGTGGCTCTTTCATCTCGTTCGTGGGCAGAATTGATTGCCGGTTCAGGCAGTAAGGTGGC
>NZ_BAXF01000007.1:0-27764 GCF_001310435.1 Arthrobacter sp. JCM 19049
GCCAGGGCCACCATGGAGCCCAGCGCGAACTCCCACATCCGGGTGCCGGTGTGGAAATAGGCCAGCGGCTGGTTCACCTGGGTCAGGTGGACCGAGTAGCCCAGGGAGAGGGCGAAGACGATTCCGAACATTACCAGCGCCACCGTGCTGAAGCGGTGGCGGCAGAAGAAGCGGCGCCAGATCAGGCGCAGGCCAGCAGCAGCAGCGGCCAGATGATGAAGATCTGTCCCTGGACGGACAATGACCAGAAGTGCTGCAGCGGTGAGGCGGCGGAGGTGTTGAACGCGTAGTAGTCCACGTTCGCCTCGGCCAGCTGCCAGTTCTGCCGGTATAGCAGGGAGGCGGTGGCCTCGTCCATGATCTGTTGCCAGCGGGTGCCGGGCATGAACGCCCAGGCCGCAACCACCACCACGGCGATCACCACCGCGGCCAGACCCACCAGCCGGGAGAAGGTCTTGAGCCAATAACGCACCGGGTTCGGCCAGCGGCCGGACTCGATCTGCCGGGCCATGGAGGCGGTCATGAAGAACGCGGAAAGCATCAGGAAGATGTCCACGCCGCCGGAGACCTTGTCGAACCAGAAGTGGTAGCACATCACCAGCAGCACGGCCAGGGCGCGCAGCCCCTGCAGGTCCATGCGGTAGCCGGAACCGGCCGGACGAGGTGCCGCCGCGGGCCGGGGGTGAAGGGAAGTGGAACTGTTGTGGCTCATAAGAAAACGGGGTCAGGGGTGGGCGCCGGAGGGTGCCCGGGCCCGGTTCGGACCCCACCGTGGGGTCCAGGGAACACTAGGTGACCCCTGATCCTATCAAAGATCGTTATCGAATCGTGACAGAACCGGGCTTCCACCTCCCCGGATACGGCAACGGCCCCGGAAGCTGCTGCCACAGCAGCTGCGGTTCCGGGGCCGTTGGCCTTAGGTGTTGCCGTCCCTAGTGGGCGTGGGCTGCTTCCTCGTCCTCGGCGGGCTTCTCAGCCACCAGGGTCTCGGTGGTCAGCACCAGCGAGGCAATCGACGCGGCGTTGTGCAGCGCCGAACGAGTCACCTTCACCGGGTCGATGACACCGGCGTGCAGCAGGTTCTCGTACTGCCCGCTCTTGGCGTTGAAGCCTCGTTGGCCGGGGACTCGGCGACCTTGGAAACCACCACGGAGCCGTCAAAGCCGGCGTTGGTGGCGATCCAGTAGGCCGGCTTGACCAGGCGCGGCGCACGATGGCCACACCCGCGGCACATCGCCGGCCGCAGAGGTGGCGCGCTCGTCCTCATCCAGGGCGGAGAGGGCGTCCACCAGGGCGGTACCGCCACCGGCGACGATGCCCTCTTCCAGCGCCGCACGGGTGGAGGACACGGCGTCCTCGATGCGGTGCTTGCGCTCCTTCAGCTCCACCTCGGTGGCGGCGCCGACCTTGATCACGCCGATGCCGCCGGCCAGCTTGGCCAGGCGCTCGGAGAGCTTCTCGCGGTCCCATTCCGAATCGGTGCGATCCAGTTCGGCCTTCAGCTGCGAGACGCGCTCGGCGACGTCCTCATCGGATCCGGAGCCGTCCACGATGGTGGTCGAGTCCTTGGTGATGGTCACGCGGCGGGCCGAGCCGAGCACCTCAGTGCCGACCTGGTCCAGCGACAGACCCAGCTCCGAGGAGACGACCTGGCGCCGGTGAGGATGGCGATGTCCTGCATCATGGCCTTGCGGCGGTCGCCGAAGCCCGGGGCCTTGACGGCCACCACGTTCAGCAGGCCGCGCAGCTTGTTGACCACCAGGGTGGACAGGGCTTCGCCCTCCACGTCCTCGGCGATGATCAGCAGCGGCTTCTTGGTTTCCAGGACCTTCTCCAGCAGCGGCAGGAACTCTGCACGGTGGAGATCTTGCCCGGGTTGATCAGGATCAGCGCGTCCTCCAGGACGGCTTCCTGGCGGTCGGTGTCGGTCACGAACTGCGGGGAAAGGTAGCCCTTGTCGAACTGCATGCCCTCGGTGACCACCAGTTCGGTGGCGGTCGTGGAGGACTCTTCGATGGTGATGACCCCGTCGGTGCCCACGGTCTTGAAGGCCTCGGCGAGCAGTTCGCCGATTTCCTCGTCCTGGGCGGAGATGGCGGCCACGTTGGCGACCTTGTCCTCCACGTCCACGGCGTTCTTCGCCAGGCGGGCGGCGACGATCTCGGTGGCCAGTTCGATGCCCTTGCGGATATCGCCCGGGGCGGCGCCGGCGGCCACGTTCTTCAGGCCTTCCTTCACCAGTGCCTGTGCCAGCACGGTGGCGGTGGTGGTGCCGTCACCGGCCACGTCGTTGGTCTTGGTGGCCACTTCCTTGGCCAGCTGTGCGCCAAGGTTTTCGTAGGCGTCGTCCAGGTCGATGTCCCGGGCGATGGTCACCCCGTCATTGGTGATGGTCGGTGCGCCCCAGCTCTTGGCCAACACGACGTTGCGCCCGCGTGGGCCCAGGGTCACCTTCACGGTGTCGGCGAGCTTATCGATGCCCGCCTCGAGGGCACGGCGTGCTTCCTCGTTGAATGCTAGCTGCTTGGCCATGCATTGACTCCCTATGAATTCTTGGGTCGTAAGCGACGCAAAGCCCCGAATCGCGAGGGTCTCACTGTGCGGGGCTCGGTCGGCTACGAAAGGTGGGTGACGTTACTTGACGACAACTGCCAGCACGTCGCGGGCCGAGAGCACCAGGTACTCCTCGGCGCCGACCTTGACCTCGGTGCCCCCGTACTTCGAGTACAGCACGACGTCGCCTTCGTTGACGTCCAGCGGAACGCGGTTGCCGTTGTCGTCAATGCGACCCGGTCCAACGGCCACAACGGTGCCTTCCTGCGGCTTCTCCTTGGCGGAGTCCGGGATCACCAGGCCGGAGGCGGTGGTGGTTTCGGCTTCGACCTGCTTGATGACAATGCGGTCTTCGAGTGGCTTGATAGAGACAGACACAGTCTCTCCTTTTCGTTTATGAACCAATGGAAAAAACGGTAACGCCCCGTGGCATTGCTCCAACCGTCGTCGCGGTGCCAGTTGGTCATATCCAGTAAGGCATGGACTGCCGCGCCCGATCGGGATCGGGTACTGCATCCATTGATGACTTTAGGACGAAAATTAGCACTCGGTCAAGGCGAGTGCTAATGATCGGGATTCGTGTTGCTTCTGGTTCACTGACAGCTGACCCGGACCCGGCGGCAGGCCGGATCCGGGTCAGCGCGAAGAGCGGAGAATCGGGGTTAGCGCGGGTCCACCTCGACCAGGCCAGCATCCTCCGGGGAGGACAGGTCCATGTCCTTCAGTGGAACCACCTTGGACTTGGTGAGCATGCGGTGGCCGAGCCACAGCGCCAGGAACAGCGGGATCCGATGTAGGCCGATAGCACCTCCATGCCCCGCCCGGCCAGCACCGCCTCGTAGTTCTGCCCGGCGATCACCAGGATCAGCACCGCGAAGGCCACCAGCGGCCGATCGGGAACAGGGCCGCCTTGTAGGGCAGCTCGCTGACCGAGTGTCCCTGGGCCAGGAAGCCGCGGCGGAACCGGTAGTGGGAGATGGCTATGCCCGCCCAGACTATGAACCCGCACAGTCCGGAGACGTTCAGCAGCCAGGCGTAGGCCGCACCCTGGCCAACAATCGCGGTCAGGAAGCCGAACAGGCCCACTGACGCGGTGGCCAGCAGCGCCGGCATCGGCACGCCGCGGCGGTTCAGCTTGCCGAAGACCTTCGGCGCCTTGCCATCCAGCGCCATGGAGTAGAGCATGCGGGTCGAGGCGTACAGCCCCGAGTTGCCGGCCGAGAGGATGGCGGTGAGGATGACGGCGTTCATCAGGCGGCGGCGAAGGCGATGCCGGCGCGCTCAAAGACCATGGTGAACGGGCTGGCGGCCACGTCCGCCTCCCCGGAGGCCAACAGGCTCGGGTCGGTCAACGGCACCAGGGTGCCGATGATGAAGATGGCACCAATGTAGAAGAGCATGATGCGCCAGAAGACGGTGCGGATGGCCCGGGGCACCTCGCGGCGCGGGTTCTTGGCCTCTCCGGCGGCCACGCCGACCAGCTCGGTGCCCTGGAAGGAGAAGCCGGCGATCATGAACACGGCGATGATGGAGACAAAGCCGCCGTGGAAGACGTCATCTGGGTTGCTCCACTGTCCGAACCCGGACTGTCCCTGACCGATGACCCCGAAGATCATCAGCACACCGGCGATGAGGAAGGCGATCACCGTGACCACCTTGATCAGCGCCAGCCAGAACTCCCCCTCACCGAGGCCTTGGCCGACAGTGCATTCAGGCCGGTCAGCAGGGCCAGGAAGACCGCTGCCCAGATCCAGCCCGGAACCCCGGGCAGCCAGAAGTTCATGACGATTCCGGCCGCCACCAGTTCGGCGGCCACGGTGATGGCCCAGTTGAACCAGTAGTTCCAGCCGATCGCGAACCCGAAGGACGGGGAGACGAAGCGGGTGGCGAAGGTCTGGAAGGAGCCCGCGACCGGGATCTTGGCCGCCATCTCCCCCAGGGACTGCATCAGCAGGTAGACCATCAGGCCCACCGCCGCGTAGGCCACGAGTGCACCACCGGGACCGGCCTGGGAAATGGTGCCGCCGGAGGCGACGAACAATCCGGTGCCGATGGAACCGCCAATGGCGATCATCTGCAGGTGGCGGCTGCCTAGGGAGCGCCGCAGTTTCTTATCTGGCTCCTGGTCTCCACACGGTGCGCCTGGCAGCGTTGCCTGGTCACCGAGCGAAGAAGCCGGCCTCTGTTCCTGGGTTTCCACGCTTGTTTTGCTCATCGGTGACATACAACACCATTTCCTTCACCGAGTGCGACCTCGGTCACAGCCTGAGTAGTGGATCGATTAAAGTACTTGGCGCTCACGGTTCGGGGTCGCGGAGGCGAGGCCGGCGACCTGCGGGCAAGCCGGGATTCAGTTCGGGCGGGCAAAAGATAGCCCGCAACTTCGCCTGGCGAAAACGGGTCCATTCGAGCGCCAGTGACAGGAAGGGTTTTCGTGATGCTGTCGTGAGCCAAGACACAGCATTGCTGTGGCTGGTCGGAAGGCGTCAAGGACGCTTCATCAGCGGGCAAGCTCGGCGCGACGGCCTTATCTGGCCGCCACAACGGGTTTTCCCCGACCGGCCAGCTACGGCAATTGCGCGACAAATGCAGGAGCGGCAGCCCAAAATATGACGCAAATATGTCATATTCCCCCGCCCACGGTGCCCCTACGGCGGCACGACGGGCAGCGGCTCGCGCGCTCGCTCCGCCGGACGGCTGGGTCAAAGTCATGCTCGTGGTGTTCCTTGGTTCTGTTCGATCGGCGCATTTGGGCGCCGAGCTAGCTTCTGTCGTTCTAAACGTCACTTCTGCATCACAAGCTCCGCAGCGGTGACGTATCGACGCTGGATGTCAACGACGTCCTTGCGGCTCAACGCGGCGCGGAATTATATTCTTCCCCCGGCGTTCACTCGAATCCGATCCCCTGAGCATTAGCAAATACTGCTGTAACTTCCGCGACGATGAACTTTTGGTGAAGCACTTCTGTCGCATGAACGTGTTTGACGACGTTGCAGACAATACCGCCAACGCCTGAGACCAAGCGCGTGAGGGTGAGCAAGATCCCCTATCTGGTGCGGGAGCCTGAATTTGAGCGTGAAGAAAGTAACACCAAGACGAGCCAGTTCGGGCTGCTGGCCACCGTCTCGCCCGTTATGCGCGGGCCGAGCCCCCGTCAGTATTCGCGCCCGAGTGTCAGTCCCAGGGGAAGCCTGGCTGGTTGGCTGCTGATGGGCGTCAGCGCCCGTAAAGGGTTCTCCGATACTCTGGATTCATGCCCCAGGCCTCCAATGACTCCGCACTGAATGACCAGTTCGCTGCCCTGCTCTCCCCCGAGATGGCAATTACTGGCGAGCATCGACCCTCGATGCTCGCCAGCAAGGATGCGGCATGGGCACTGAATGAAAAACTGCGCAAAGAAGGGCATGACCCTGCGGTTGTGCGCGCCGTCGTCGCCCAGTCGCAGTTGCGCTATCGGGGCAGGGTGAAATTCGGTCCCTTTGCCGACTCACTGATCTTCACGCCGGCAGGCTGGAACAGGCCACCCGGTTGATGATTGGCGGACTGCATGCCCGCCGCTTCGTGGAAGCCGGGTGCACCCATGTAGCGGATCTGGGCAGCGGCATCGGCGCAGACGCCATCGCCCTGGCCAGCGCGGAGCTGAAGGTCACCGCCGTGGAGCGTGATGAAACCACCGCCGCGGCACTGACACTGAATTTGATGCCGTTCCCGCAGGCGACCGTGGTGCATGGTCAGGCCGAGGATGTGGATTTGGAAGCGGTGGATGGGTCTGGCTGGATCCTGCCCGACGCACCGAAGCCAACGGCACCACCAAGCGCATCTTCGACCCCGAGTCCTTCTCCCCTCCCCTGTCCTTTGTCGAAGCCCTGGTGGATGCGGGCAAGGATGTGGGAGTGAAGCTGGGACCCGGCGTGCCGCATGAGGCCATTCCAGCCACCGCCGAGGCCGTATGGATCTCCGATCACGGCTCGGTCATAGAAGCCTGTCTGTGGTTCGGCCGTCTGGCCCGTCCCGAGGTGAAACGCGCCGCGCTGGTCATTGACAAGGACGGCGCCCACGAACTGACCTCCCCGCTCCCCGCCGAGCAGGGCGCCACCGCTCCGGTGGGCGAACTTTCCAACTACATCTACGAGCCGGATGGCGCGGTGATCCGTTCGCACCTGATCGCCGAACTGCTCCAGCAGACCGGCGGCACCCTGCTCGATGAGCACATTGCCTACTTCACGCATGAGAAGCCGCTGGAGACTCCCTTCGCCCGCGGATACAAGGTGATCAAGGTGCACGACTACAACATCAAGAAGCTGCGTAGCTGGGTCAAGGCAAACCAGATTGGTCAGCTGGAGATCAAGAAGCGCGGGGTGGACGTCACCCCCGAAGAGCTGCGGAGGATTCTTCTGTCCGGAGTCCCGAAGAGCGCCAAAAACACGCGACACTGGTGCTGGCCAGGTTGGCGACAAGCGCCTGGCCATCGAGGTTGAAGCCATCACCGGGGCGTAACCTTCACGCGATTTGCCCTCCCTGCGGCCCGTCACCGGCCGATTGGAGCGCACGTGCGCGAAAATGAACTAGTTTGAAGTAACCACACTGGCCTGTGGGGCGGCCGTCGGCAAGACATCCGGCACGCCCGCACCACCGCGGATTCAAGGAGTGCCGTGCAGAAGATCGACTTTGCCCAGTCCGAGCAGTCAACCATCGGCGTCGAATGGGAAATCGCCCTGGTGAACCAGCAGACCGCCGATCTGTGCTCGGTGGCCGAAGAGGTTCTCGCCGCGGTCAAGGAACGTGACGGGATCGCCCCCGATGAGGAGCACCCCACCATCAAGCCAGAACTGCTGTTGAACACGGTGGAAGTGGTGACCGGCGTGCATCACACGGTGGCCGAGGCCGCCGAGGAACTGTGCCAAAACGTCCGGTTGCTGACCGAGGTCACCAATCCGCTGGGCGTGGACCTGTATTGCGCTGGCTCCCACCCCTTCGCGGCACCCACCCTTCAGCCGGTGACCGACAAGGACCGCTACGCCAAGCTGATTGACCGCACCCAGTGGTGGGGGCGGCAGATGGTGATCTACGGGGTGCATGTCCACGTGGGCGTGGACAGCCGCGACAAGGCGCTGCCGATCACCGACGGTCTGATCAACTACCAGCCGCACTTTCAGGCGTTGACCGCCTCCAGCCCCTACTGGGGCGGGGAGGATACCGGCTACGCTTCACAGCGCTCCCTGCTCTTCCAGCAGCTGCCCGCCGCTGGCATCCCCTACCATTTCAATGACTGGGCCGAATATGAATCCCACGTTGGGGACATGATGCACACCGGAGTCATCGATGACGTCTCAGAGATTCGCTGGGACGTGCGTCCGGTGCCGCGGCTGGGCACTGTGGAAATGCGCATCTGTGACGGAGTAAGCAGCATTGCCGATATCAAGGCAATCACTGCGCTAACCCAATGCCTGGTGCACGACATGTCGTTGAGCCTGGAAGCCGGGTACAAGATCCCGGTCATGCCCCGCTGGTTCCGTACTGAGAACAAGTGGCGTGCCGCCCGCTATGGGCTGGACGCGATCATCATTCTTAATGCACAGGGGGACGAGATGCTGGTGACCGACCACCTGCGCCAGGAGGTCAAGCGGCTCATGCCGGTAGCCGACCGGCTGGGCTGTGCTGAGGAACTGGCCAGCGTCCTGGATATCATCGACCGCGGTGGGGAATACCAACTGCAGCGCCAGGTATTCGCGGCGTCAGGTGGGGACTTCAAGGCTGTGGTAAAGGACAATGTTGCGCGGCTCGAAGCACTGTAACCCCGAAGTAGGATCACATCTGCTGAAACTGCTGTGTATTGGGACTCGTGTACAGTCTCAAAAACCTTCGTTTTTGACACGTCTGAGGCTTCTTCGAGAACGCGCTAGGAAACGTCGATTAGCGACGCAGGAGTTCCGTTTGGGGAACTGTCGTTGAGAGTCGTGCTTAGTAATTGAAGAGCTTAGCCGTTTGCGCGTCGGCGCATACTGGAGTTTTGTTCTGTGCATCTAACGTGGAACAGGAAACCCCTATGCCATATTCAAGGACCTGGCTTCGGTCCAACGATCCAAATCCTAAAGCTTGCGGGTTCTTCAGAACTGCTTCAATGTATTCTTCCGCGCTCTGGCACGCCCGTAGCGTGGCGAGGTCGTAGTTGTTTGCTTGTTGATCACTAAGAAGTTCATTGGTATTCGCCACGGCGAGGCTTTCCAGGGACTGAGCGCACTCGTCGGAAACCGTGACAGAACTCTTAGACTCGGCGCATCCACTGAGGATTGTAGCAGCCATTGTCGCGACAGTGAGAAATCCAGCTATTTTTCTAGTGACCACGACCTGATCATATCCGGCAAGAGCAGCGTCTCAATATGGGTTCTGTCAGGAGAACTACTGTTTTCGACGCACGACGAGAAAGACCGAATGCAGCTGCTCAGCTGTCAGCGATAGGCCATTCCGCGTATGCGATGGCGGGACCGATTTCCTTCCATCGCTGCATCCATTGCTGGCGCAGCTGGGCGGGGCGCCACGGCAGAGGACGCAGCTCTGGCGGGATGAGTGGGTCGTCACGGATCGCGTCTTCAAGAGCGGCTGCCAGGAAAAGGAGTCGTACGTCAGCGCACACATTCGGGTTGTCCGCCGTTAGGGCCTGATCGACGGCGTCATAGCCAGCGTCAACGGGAGCTGCGGGCCAGAGGGTCTCTGTGATCGCAATCGGATCGCGGACTCCTCGCACGTTGAGGTCGGTCATACGTGCCGTAACCATGAACTGTTCAGCCTGAGCGGGAAGGAGAGCACTAAGGTCGTGAGGGCTAACGAAGACCCCGGCCGATAGTGATGCCGCTCCGGAAGCGATGAGCATGCGTCGTAGAGCGTCGCGCATGGCGCGGTCGCGTTCGGGGACGCTGAGCGTGAAGAGACGCCACGCCCCGTCCCAGCTCACCTTTCCCGCGTCTTGGGCCGCGGCGAGCTCCAGTGCGAGGCGATCATGCATGATGCGCTTGCGCCCAGCAGCGGTCATCACAAGACGACCGGCTCGTCCACGTCCCTCTTGCCGCAGGTCGCCTGCAGATTGCATCCTTCGAATTGCAAGGCGCAGTGTCTGATCGTCGATCCCCGCGGCATTTGCCGCGTCGTACACAGCGGCCAGCGACACGTCTCCCCTGAGTGGCAGAAACGCCTCGACGACTGTTCGAGCGGTGACGGGGCTCATTGGCTTACCTCTTTCTCCATCGTGATGTAGCGGTCAAAACCGTAGATCGATGCCAGTGGCCCCATTGTGCCGCCGTCGACGGGGAGGAATCCCCGTCGTCGATAGAGCGCCTCAGCACGGGGGTTGGTGTCGACAACAGACAGTCGGACCGCGCGCAAACCCGAAGCACGGGCATAGCCGCCCGCGGCTTCCAGAAGAGCAGTACCTGTCCCACGTCCACGCTGCTCGTCCGCGACGCAAATCCCGTCAAGCACCAGCACATCGCTCACGTATGAGCGCGCCAGCGGCGAGAGCACAAGCGTGGCGCGCAGCGCAGCCGAAATCGGCAGCTCGCCACGCAGCATTCGAAATGTTGGAGACACTGCACCAATACCGGCTTGCCGGTAACCGCACATGCCCACAATTCCTGCGTTAGTGCGGGCTACGAAAGTGCGGTCGCTGCGCAGGGATACCCTGACAATCGAGAGCCCACGCTCATCCGAGGAAAATGCGGACCTAAGTTTGCGGCGGAATGCCTGCCAGTAGAGCTCCGCAACGGACGGGCGTTCATCATCTGAGAAGCCGTGTCCAACTTGAATCACCATGACATAAATCTATCTCAACATGTACGATCGTGCACATGAAGATAGTTTTCCGAGTTCTGGCAATGACGGTTGTTTCCCTCGTCGCCTGGCGATCGCGGCGATGGGGGTTGCCGCCATTGGTAACTCATACGATTTCGAGGAACGCGAGGTGCTGATCCCAACAGAAGAGGGGTATCTTGCTGGTGTGCTGAAGACTCCGAAGAACGCCGAGGCCCGGGGGCTGGTCGTCATGATCCACGGGGATGGCCCGGTCGATGCGACCCAGGGAGGCCTTTACGGCCCCTGGTTCGATGGCGCTGCGGCAAGCGGTTACGCAACATTATCGTGGAGCAAGCCCGGGGTCGGCGGCTCGTCTGGTGATTGGCTCTCGCAAAGCATGTCCGATCGCGCGAAAGAAGTGGAAACCGCAATCGTCTGGGCGCGCAAGCAGCCCGAGATCCCTACCTCAACGTTGGTGCTTTGGGGCGCGAGCCAAGCAGGCTGGGTGCTACCTACAGTCGTCGCAGACCGAGACGATATAGATGGCGTCGTGGCAGTTGGAACAGCCGTGAACTGGCTTCGACAGGGTCGGTTCAACCTCGAGGCGGAACTTGACCATAATGCGGCATCCCCAGAGGCGCGTGCTCTAGCCTCAGCGGAAAGCCAGCGCGTCGATGCGCTACTGGCTGCCGGGGCAAGCTACGAAGAGTACGTCGGCACGACAACCGACCCTATGACGCCGGCACGGTGGGAATTCGTGTCCAAAAACTTCGCTGTTGATGCGACAGGTGAGCTGACCCGCGCCGCCACTCGCGGAACTCCCTGGTTGCTCCTCGCTGGTGAGCATGATCGAAACGTCGATATGGCAGAAACAGCCCACACATATCGAGGCATCTTCGGGGATGCCCTGACGGTCACCAGGTAGAAGCGGTTCATTCCATGGCACGGCCCGTCGTGGACGACTCCGAGCTGATTGGTACCGCCACTGCGATCCTCTGGCCACGCGCTTTACTGGCCGACGGGGTTATCGACGCTTACCGCGAGTTCTTGGCCGATCGACTCTAGGGCAAAGGGAACTTCGAAATGACTCGGAAACGGTGGTTTCCGGTCAGTCATACGAGTGCTGCGATTTTGTCGGGGCGGAAGCCTGACCAGTGGTCGTTGTCGGTGATGATGACGGGGGCTTGGAGGTATCCGAGTTTTTTGATGGTTTCGAGGGCTTTGTGGTTGGTGGTGAGGTCTACGGTTTCGTAGGTGATGCCTTTGTTGTCGAGTGTTCGGTGGGTTGCGGTGCACTGGACGCATCCGGGCTTGGTGTAGACGGTAGTGCTCATGTTCTCTGCTCCTCATCTTCATTTTTTCTTCGTTTGAAGATGCCTCGCATCGCTCAGGAGTGTGCCGGAACGGCAATTCAGAGTCTCGGGCACGCGTGGCCGAGCGGAGCGAGAGACGCGGGAGCATGACACGTCGAGGCGGAGCGCGTAGCGGTCGGCTGGGTTGCTATGGAGGGGAGCGGACGTATGCTGCCTTCGGCTTCAAACGAATAAATCAAACAGAATGCGCGGCCGTCTTGGCGGCCGAAGTTCGTTGTCGGCGTTAAGCCGTTTTGTGGTGGTGCCTCATTGTTCTTAGTCCATCAAACCCTAGGAGCATGAGGGCGGCAAAGATCATTGGATAGACCGCTACGTCTGCACTTCCCAGCTGCTCACCAAGCACGACAGCGACGAGAAACAGCAGTACTGGTTCGACGTAGGTCAGAAGACCAAATATGGGGATCGGCAAGATTCGCGATGCGCTCAAGAACGCCAGCATTCCCACCGTCCCTGCGATCGCGATACCTGCGACGGCGAGGATCCCCAAAGTGGAAAGTGGTGCGGTGTTGGTGGTGATCGCGAAGAACGCGACGGGTGTCATCGCAAGGGTTTCGATGAAGAATGCGATGTCCTGGTCGAGTCGCAGGTACTTTCGCCCGGTGAGATAGATCGCGTAAGCGATGCAGATTGCGAGTGTCACCCAGCTCACGGCCTGGGTAAACACAATCTGCACCCCTACCCCTGCTGCCGCAAGACCCACTGCGACCCATTGGAGCGGGCTCAGGCGGTCCTTGAAGACGATCCGTCCGATGAGGACGAGTGAGATGGGAAGCAGGAGATATCCCAGAGAAACGTCGAGGGCGTAGCCGTTTACCGGGGTCCACACGAACAGCCACAGTTGGAGCCCCACTATGGCGGTGAATACGAGAAACACGAGGGGCATCCACCAGCTGCGAGTGAGCGATTGCCAGTATGAGAGGAACGCGGCGAGCCCTTTCCTGTTGCAGAAGAGCACGATGCCGAGCCCGCATGTGGCTACCGCGCGCCATCCGAACGCGTACGCAGGCGAGGTTTCCAACCAACTCGCAAGGTAGAAGATCCCAGCGAACAGTCCAGACGCTGCGACTGACGCGATGATCCCTCTCGCGGGCGTTTCCCGTGTACTACTTGCTGAAGTTGCTTCGTGTTTCAAATGGACTCTCGCGATCCCGCTAAGAGGTTGGACGTCGGTAGCCACATGGGGACAGTGGCGACCGACGTCGTTAAGTGCGCTGTGTCAGCGGGGAAGTCGGGTTCTAGGACTTCGGGCGTACCCTCAGCTCCTGCAAAATTTCACCCACTTGTGGTCGGGGTGAAGCTGCGACTTCGAACTGTTCGGGGAGATGCCCGACGCCCAGGAATGTGACGATGACCTCGTTTTCGGGGATATCGAATTCGTTGCGCAGGAGTTGATCGTGGTCCGTGTCTTCGGACCAGTTCATCATGCATGCTCCGAGACCGGCAGCGTGGAACGCATATGCCAGCGACATCGCGAACAGGCCCCCGTCGGTGAACGGCTGATTGCGCTCACCGATCATGTCGAAACCGCGCAGATCGGAAGTAATCACCAAGACCGCGCCGAGCTTGTGACCAAATCCACGGTTCCCGTGGTGGTAGGTGAGGAGGTGGTTTCGT
This sequence comes from Arthrobacter sp. JCM 19049, assembly GCF_001310435.1. Taxonomy (NCBI): domain Bacteria; kingdom Bacillati; phylum Actinomycetota; class Actinomycetes; order Micrococcales; family Micrococcaceae; genus Arthrobacter; species Arthrobacter sp. JCM 19049. Next base: position 13,326 of record NZ_BAXF01000007.1, read on the forward strand.
AGCTCGGTCCCGTACGCTACATGCACGCGTCGAGTTTCCCGATTACACACCCTCGGCGTCTTCAACGCTCGCTCAACTGCTCTCTCTACGTCTGCGGCTTCGACGGGTGCTCCGGTGAAGTGCCGAACGCTGTACCGGGACTGAATGAACCGGTCGTAATCAAAGTCGACCGCTGCGTTGATTTGGGTTCTCGTGAGGGTAACCGACCCTCCGGAGGTTCCCCCTGGTTCTGCTTCCGATAGGAATGCCCGAAGTTCCGCGTCCAGGGATGCTGGAAGCTCGAAGCCGTGCTCGGTGTGGTGTTGAACGTACTGACGAATGCAGTCGCGCGCTCCCTCAGTAACGACACCAGAATGCCCGCGTGCTTCCAGTTCTCGTACTGCGGCGAGAGTCAGCGGGATTTTTCCCGCACCAAATGCCGCACGGGTCTCCTCTACGGCGAGTCCTTTTTCGAGAGCGTGAGAGACCGATGCCAGGACCGCTTCTAATGCAACGGGGTCAGGGTTGAGATCTGACGTGCTGGAGTGAGCGATAAATCGCTCCATGTCGTATTCGTAGTTCCTTCGCACCTCGTCGCGATCAGCCTTGGGCGTGTAGGTGCGACGGGCATCGTCGAGGTCGAGTACCTCAGTCAAAGTCGTCACTATGGTTCCTTTCGGGCAGGTGAAGAAGGACTGTGTGCCGTCAGCAACGCTTCGGCCGCGCGTCGAGCTTGCTGCATTGGAGCTTTAAACGATCGTGTGCCGAGGGTCACCAGTGCTCCCTCAAGCAGGAGAAGAAGTGAGCGAGATATCTGGTCTGCCTCTTGGAAGCCCGCCTCAACGCAGAGTTCGCGAAAACGGTCGAGCATCCACGTCTTCTGCTCAGCGACCTCCACAGGAATCGAGGTCAACTCGGGCCCAGACTCCGCTCTCGCGTTGACCGCGCTGCATCCCTTCGTCGAGACGCCGGTATACCAAAAGTCAGCGGCATCAAAGACGGCCAGTATTCGTTCAGTACCGGGGTCCGGGCGGAGCGCGAGCAGACGGTCAAGCGCCGTTCGCCACTGATCCTCACGACGACGCAGATACGCGAGCGTGAGACCTTCTTTCGAACCGAAACGCTCGTACAGCGTCTTCTTGGTGACCCCCGACTCCTCAGCGATTCGATCCACACCTACGGCATGAATGCCGTCCGAGTAGAACAGCTTCGACGCCGTTTCGAGGATCTTCTCCGAAGCAGGGGTGAGTTTCCCCAATGAGTCATGCAGCAGTTCCATGTGAACAGTTGTAGCACGACATAAACAACCCTGTATAGTCAGCACCGTACGCACTATCCGGCACACAGACTGACGAGGGAGACTCAGATGACCGAGTACATCACGACAATCACAGCACCAGAGCACGGCGGTCCCGAGGTGTACACGTCGGAGAGCGCGCCGAAGCCGACCCCCGATGACGGACAGTTGCTCGTGCGCCTAACTGTCTCAGGCGTGAATTACCTCGATGTGTCTCAGCGCACAGGTGCCACACCCCTGCAAGCGCCATTTGCTGCAGGGTGGAGGGTGTCGGCGTCGTTGAGGGCACTGGTGACGGCGTCTCCCGATTCGCAGTAGGGCAGCGAGTGGGCTGGATGGCAGGAGGACAGGGAAGTTTCTCTGATTACGTCTTGGTGGATCAGATGAAGGCGGTAGGTCTCCCTGACTCTATTGAGGATGAGGTTGCGGCGGCATCGCTCATGCAGGCATTACCGCCCACTATCTCACCACCGATACGCACGCCGTCTCCGAAGGCGACGTCGTGGTGATCCACGCCGCAGCCGGCGGCCTCGGGCAGCTCTTAACGCAGATCGCGAAACTCAAAGGTGCCACCGTTATCGGCACGACCTCAAGTGAGGAAAAGGCCGAAATCGCCCGCGCGAACGGCGCAGATTACGTCGTTGATTACGGTGACCTCGTTGAGCGTGTCCACGAGATCACCGGTGGGGACGGCGCCACGGTTGTATATGACGGTGTGGGGAAGACCACGTTCAACAACAGCATGGATGCTCTCGGCGTTCGAGGGACGCTCGCTCTGATCGGCAACGCGGGCGGCCCGGTAGAGCCGGTCGATGTAAACCGGTTGAACGCTGGCGGCTCTTTGTTCCTGACCCGGCCCACAGTGATGCACCACATCCGCACTCCCGAAGAGATCGATGGCCGAATCGCAGATGTCTTCCGCTGGATTCAAGATGGCAGCATCCACGTCACCGTCGGACAAAGGTTTGAACGCGCCAGGTAGCTGAGGCATTCCAGGCGCTTGAGTCTCGTGGAACCACTGGGAAGACCCTCATCCTGCATTAACGCACAAGGAATCGGAGCTGGAGTCTGCGGGTGTGACAATCGAGGCGGGTCCCGTCCACCAGAATGGTGCTCTCGGGGCGATGTCCAGCGTTTATTTACGTGACCCTGACGGCAACCTCATTGAGTTCGCAAGCTACTCGCGTGACGCCGACTAAGCAGTCTTGCCCAAACTAGGAACTCAAGTTCCTTCGCACCGAAAACGGTCGTTTATGACACATTCATCTGCCAGCTGGGCTAAAAATCATCGACCGTTGAGAACTCAACAGATTTTCAAGGTCATTCAGTCGCAAAACCCAGTGCCACAAACTATGTATCGAAACAGTGACCATTCCACGACTATTGATAATCAAGCTGTCTCAAAAACTTGATGAGCGCAGTTACTGTCTGAGCCCACCGGGCACGAGGATCATTCGCTCCCACTTCGAAAACCGATCACGACTCCTATGGCTTGCGCGCGCCGCGGCATTGCACGTCAACATGTCTGGATCAGCTTTTCCCTTCTTCCATGACTTTGACGCTGACGATGCGCATTATCCCATCGCTTCCTCGCTGATACTGGACAGAGCCGATGTCCTCAGCAGCAACATTCCGACAAAGAGCGATCAAACTTTCAACGGGAAGGAAGTATAGATGCTTGTGACGTTCGTTCTCTGAGACGACGAACGCGCCATTAAACAGTTCAGTGTCTTCAGTTGCGCTGAGAAACCAGATGAACGAATGGATGAGTTGGTTACACATGTGCGGGATGGTGATGTGATCCCGCACCCCATTCTCTAAGTCGTAGTGCTCCCATATCTCGTGTCGGTTCCAAATGTCGGGAACCGAGCCGATGCGCTTATGTCTAATGACTGGAACCTTGGTCTTCGCCAAGTCGTCGGAAATCTTATGAGCTTCGTTGAGCCTGCGGATAGCGTAGGCACTCGTCATGAAGTCGCGTTCGACCAAAAAACTGCTGCGCTCGGTCCAACGCTGTTGCTTGGACTTCTTTTCCAGTCGGTCGGCTACGCGCCAAAGCTCCTCGCGCCACGGGATTGAGTCAGAAATCATCGTGCCTGCCCGCAGTCGCAGACCACTGTCGCGCGTTCGGATGGTGCGGTATCACAGTCAATTACCCGGACCGCTTACTGGCGCCAAGTCTACCGAAGTTCCATCCGCAATGCGCAGAAGGTCAGCGGCAAGCATGAAGCTCCAGATCACGCATTGTTCAGCCTCAGCAGCGGTGACATCGCTGTGCACGCCTTTGTTCGCCATGGAGTCAAGATTGGTGATCCGCTTCCCATAGCTCGCAAGAGTGTCTCCCATGACCTTGCCTTGTAGGCGCTTACCGAGTTTCTCCTTGGCGAATTGTACTAACCGATTTCGGTATGCTTCATCGTCCATAACGCGCTCAACTCTGTCTTCACCAACGATCGTTTCTCCCGTTGCCGGGTAGAGAGCGTCGGCAAGGTCCTTGATCATCCGACGGGTGCTGGTGAGTGCGTGAGATAGATCCTCAGGAGTACCTCCCGCAAGACACACTTCCGCCGCCAAGAATTTATCGAGAGCTGCCGGGGCGCGTTCAGCCAGAGAAGTCCTGACATACTCCAGTCCGCGTTCGAAGACGCTGCTGGTCGGCTTGCCGGTGTGCAGGTTGTTCTCAGTGAGCAACAAGTAGCTGTATATATCCTGTCGAACGTGCTCAATGATCTTCGCGTGGTTTTGAATCAGTGGGAGCAACTTGGCTTGCTGCTTGTCAGCGGCAAGAGCCGCTTCGTAAGCGTAGTAGGTGCTTCCCTTGTCAGCCACGGAGTACTCCGCGTATACACTTTTGAGCTGTGCCAGGTTGGCTTCAACCTGGGCGATGCTGATGACGTTGATGTTCTCTGTGCCAGCCATTCTGCGTCCACGCTCATAGCCGTAGTACGCGGTCATCACTTGCTTTCGAGCGTCCTCAATACCGAGGAGAGTGATGAGGTTGCTGTAAATACCGTCAATAGTTGGGTCGGTCTTTGCGGCACCGGAGGCTACATCTAGCAATTCGATCTGGAAGCGATACTGCGCTGAGAAGTCTTGCCGCAAAGATGCGATGCGGGCTGCTTGCCTCACAATTGATGCAACTGACTGTCCGGGGTTATCAAAGTTGTCGAGCGCAGTGCCCACCAGACTGGCTACCCGCTCATTTTCTTGCATTGCTTCCCCTCATCCGCGGATCTCCAAAAACCCTACCGAATTCGGTGGAAACCGACGCGCCATTCACCGCAAAGCAGAAGCACCCTGTGAGAGCCCGCCGCGTGCCAACGACCTTTCACGCTCGGACCTCCCTGTCTAAAACTATTCTCTAAATACCGAGGCATCCACGAGTGTCCGCTGAGGGGTCCGCTTGCGGGCACGTGCCATCGGGGAATCACGCTGTTGAAAGACTTTCCCACGGATTCGCACAGCAAATTCTCCTCCCTTGGACAGTTGCCGCTCGGATGGAACAAAGAGTGGCTTTAGAAGGTCTCATAACCTATAGGTTATGAGACTCATGAGCCATATGACACCGCATCATCGTATCTAGGCGGTGAACTGTCATTTTCAGGAGGAATCTGCGCAGATTTCAGCACTCACACCCTCATATCTTTCATCCGCTAGGGTGTGGCATGGGATTGGGCTGGCTGGTCGAGCCCCCAAAAGGGAAATTCCGAGTGGAACTCGTCGACTCGTCTGCGCGGGTTCCGTGGCCACAACCGAGTTAGATGCTTTGGCTAATTGTCGCTGACTTGATCTTCAACGAATGCTGAAAATGCTGACGTATTTGCAAAGTAGTTCGGATAAGCCGACTGGAGCATACCGACCTTCGATGACGACACAAGGACAGCGTCAACGTTGTCATCCCCGAGAGCTTCAATCTCTGCAAGCTTCGTTTCTGCACCGGCAGTATTTTCGAACAGGTCCAGATACAGAGTTTGCTCGCGGCGGTGTAGCTGCATGAGGAAGGTCGTACGCTTTTGGGAACCAAACTGTTTCACGATCGCCACGTAGTTTTTCAACCGGCCAAGGACACCAAGCTCGTCCTCAAGAATACGTAACTCGTGACGCAGCTCGTCCGAACTTCCGGCGGCTTCCTCCGGTTGCGGCAAGTCCTCCGTTAGAGCCATAAGTGAGCTCACTACAAGGAAGTAGCGCTTGAACGCTGCGTCGCCCGTCCCATACTTCAGGCGCGTGCCCCCGAACAAGTCCAGCGTCTCCACTGCGGTCGCCCATGCATGCTGCAGCTCCGTCCTGATTTGAACCTCGACTAGAGAACCGACAAATTCTGGCTTAGTCGCGCGGTACTCATAAACGAAATGAATCCCGCGGTAGCCCGTGACCTGCGGACCCGGATCTCTCAGGTAGTCGTATGAACGCACGATAGCGTTCTGTGCACGCTTGGTGTCCTGAAGACGTCCCACGAGAGCTTCCAAGTCGGCTACGGTTGGCAGGATCACCCGGCAACCGCCCAGGTCATGCATTGTAGTGACGTTCATATTCGGATGCCGCTCGAGCTTGTCAATGATCGTCGGTAAACGCTTTAAGCGACGCGCAATGATGGCGTTCGGGTTCACCGCGAGAGCGTTCTTCCGAACATGAATAGTCACAGAGAACAGCGGATAGGCATGTGCACTCCGGAAGTTACTTACCTTGTCTCGGGCTTCCATAACCTCGACCCGAGTGCCGGTCCCGCTACCAATTAGCTTTCCGGCTTTGTTGATCTGATTTTTTGAGTACGCCCTACTTATCCACCCCATGGCCTTCATCTTACCGCCAGGATTTTGTGCGCAGTGCCTGGCGACAATCCCGGAACACGATCCGCGACGGGGCCCAACACCATAAGGACTATTTGTGTGGCGCGGGAGCCAACCTGTCCATACGCTCTGCCGGATCCGACCCCCAGTGAAGATACATGCTCCAAATAAAACACCCCGGGATCTTGCAACCGATAGGTTACAAGACGTCTCACTCACTCTCACTCCCCCTACCAAAAATCGCAGGAACTCAGTGACTCGAAACTCTCGCAACTATATGTCACAACTTGTGACGTAGGATCGTGTCTACACCGTCAGTTGCGAGACACCTTCGACGAACCATTGACCCAACTGATTGGATCCGCCCACAGCGTGGAAAGCTGACGCTGGAAAGCCAGGTGCACGTGAAGCGTCACACGCACATGCACTTGCAGTTGCAGTTGCAGTTGCATATTGTGATTATTCGTTGTCTTTAAAGGCTGATCTGTGTCACCGGCTGCGAGGAGTCGGTCGCGAAGTTCACGCCACTTGGCGCAGCGCCAGCTTCCACCAGTTGCGCCCCCAGCGCCGCAACCATCGCCCCATTATCGGTGCACAGGTTAAACGGCGGAACCGTCAGGTCGATGCCAGCCGAGGCGCAGCGCGCCGCCAGCAGCTCGCGTAGCCGAGTGTTGGCCGCCACTCCCCCGCCGAGCAACAGGGTGTTTAGTCCGTTCTCGGTGCAGGCGCGAACCGCCTTGGCGGTGATGACGTCTACGACCGCTTCCTGGAAGGATGCCGCGATATCAGCCACCGGTACTTCCAGCCCCTGGGACTCGAAGTGCTCAACAGCCCGTGATACCGCGGTTTTCAGCCCTGAGAACGAGAAGTTGTAGCGGTGCTTGCCCGGGTTCTCAGCGGTGCCGGTGAACTTGGGCAGGCTCAATCCGCGAGGGAATCGGAATGCCTTGCGGTCTCCCTGGGTAGCGGCCTTGTCAATGGCCGGTCCGCCGGGATATCCCAAGCCCAGCAACCGGGCGACCTTGTCATAGGCTTCGCCCGCGGCATCGTCAATCGTTGCGCCGAGCAGCTGTACGTCATCGGTCAGCGAGGTAACCTTAAGGATTTCGGTGTGCCCGCCCGAGACCAGCAGCGCCCCGAACTGGGCGGGCAGCGGCTTGCCGCCGAGGACCCCGACACCCACGTGGGCGACCAGGTGTTGATGCCGTATAGAGGTTTACCGGTGGCCAGGGCCAGCGCCTTCGCGGCGGCGACACCAACCATCAGTGCACCGGCCAGGCCCGGACCGCTGGTCACGGCAATGGCATCGACTTCATCCAACGTCAGCTTCGCGTCGGCGAGCGCCGCATCGAGGTCGGGATGAAGGCTTCCAGGTGGGCGCGGGCCGCGATTTCCGGGATGACCCCGCCGAAACGCACGTGCTGATCCATGGAACTGGAGACCGTGTTGGTCAGCAGCTGGGTGCCGCGCACGATGCCGACCCCGGTTTCGTCGCAGGAGGATTCGATGCCCAATACGATGGGGGCTTTGGCCGTGCTCATTTCGTCTCCTCTTCGCGCAGCCGTAGGCGCATGATCAGTGCGTCGGTGCCGTCGCGGTAGTACTTGGCGCGTTCATGGATCTTGGAAAAGCCCAGCGACAGGTACAGCCCGATCGCCACCGGGTTGTCCTTGCGCACTTCTAGCATCACATCGCGGGCGTTGTGTTCCCGGGCACGCTCAATCATCACCTGCATCAGCTTTCGTCCCAGCCCTGGCCTTGGGCATCGGGACGGATGGCAATGGTCTGCACATCGGCGAAGGGCAGTACGGTGCACAGGCCTGCGTAGCCCAGGATCTGCCCTTCGGCTTCGTACACCCAGTAATCCCGGGTCTCGTGCTGGGACAGTTCGGCATCGAAGAGTTCCACCGGCCAGGCATCGGCCGGGAAACTGGCCACTTCCAGGGCGTGGACCGCCGGGATGTCCCCCGGCAGCATGGTGCGCAGCACCGGGTTGAGGGACTGAGCTGCTTCATGACTCATGACTTGGCCTGCTTCATGAACTGTGGGACCTGGCGTCGGACTCGCGCAGGTAGCGTGGGGCGGTATCAGACAGGTCCGCGCCCTCTGCCAGTTCGGCGAGCGCACGCGGCCCCAGGTCGGCAGCTCGGGTCAGCCAGTCTCGGCTGGCACCGGCCACCTGGGCTCCGGCCTCTTCGAGTTCTTGTTCATAGAGTCCGGCACCTACACCGTGTACTTCCAGGGACGGTAGTTCCCCGGCGGCCGAGACGTGCGGCCCATCCAGCAGCTCGCCGTCAGCGGCGAAGCGCGCCCAGTAGACCTCGCGGCGGCGCGCGTCCGTGGCAATCAGGTATTCGGCGTCCGGCTGCAGTTCGCGACGCACCCGTTCGGCCAGCGCCCCCAGGGACATGGTCCCGTGCAGCGACACACCCCATACGTAGGACAGGGTGCGGGCGGCCACCAACCCCACCCGCAGCCCGGTGAAGGGGCCGGGCCCGGTTCCCACGATGATGCCGGCCAGTTCTTTGCCTTCCAGCCCCGCCTGGGCGAGCAGCTGGTGGATGTAGCTGACCAGGGTTTCGGTTTGGTCGTTGGACCGTTCACTGGTGATTTCGGCGTGCACGGTGCCGTTGGCGTCAATCACGGCCACGGAGGTGTGCGCCGAGGTGTCTATGACCAGGTAGTTGCTCATGGCTGGCCTTCCGGGTTGCTGAAGCTTTTCAAGGTGGCCTCGAGTGCCGCGCGCAGCTGCTCCCAGCGCGCCGGTTCCCAGTCCGGACCGGTGGCGCTCAGTGTCAGGGTGCGCGGTTCATCGCTGCCCTCGTCATCGAATTCCCAGGACGCGGTGGTGGTGTCCGCAGGCAGGGCGCGCGTGCCAGGGCCAGCTCCAGGCGGGAGCTGCTCAGGTGCTCCACCTTCCCGGCACCCCATTCAACGACGGTCACTGCCTCCGGGGCGGTGGCCTCCAGATCTAGGGTGTCCACTTCGCTGGGGTCGCTCAGCCGGTAGGCGTCCACGTGGACCAGGTTCGGTCCGCCGACCAGGCTGGGGTGTATGCGCGAAAGCACGAAGGTTGGGAGATGACCCCTTCGCGGACCTGCAGTCCTGCTCCCAGGCCCTGGGTGAGCGTGGTCTTGCCAGCGCCCAGTTCCCCGGTGAGGATGACCAGGTCCCCGGCGCGCAGCTGCCGTCCGAGTTCTGCGCCGATCGCCTGGGTGGCTTCCACAGTGGCCGGATGCAGGGTCAGCTGCTGGGCGTGCCCGTCCTGCTGAATGTGATGCTTCGGGGTGCTAGGCACCGGTGTCCTCTTCCTCGTCCAGGTAGGACTCGCCCCAGCTGCCTTCCAGGTAGATGCGCGGCACGCGCGGGGAGATCCGGGTGACGACCTCGTAGTTGATGGTTCCGGCGGCGTTGGCCCATTCGGTGACCGGCGCGGCGGATTCGCCGAACACCCGGGCGGTGGCGCCCAGGAAGTGTTCCGGGTCAATATCCGGGCCCAGGTCCACCACGCACTGGTCCATGGCAATCCGCCCGCGCACCGGGTAGGTGGTGCCGTGGATGTTCACCGGTGCGCCGGTGGCGATGCGCGGCAGGCCGTCGGCATACCCGAGCGGGATCAACCCCAGGTAAGTTTCCCCGGTGGTGCGGTAGTTCAGTCCGTAGGAGACGCCCTGGTCCTTCTGCACCTTCTTCACGTTGGCGACCCGGGTTTCCAGGGTCATGGCCGGACGCAGTCCGAAGTTGGAGGGTTCCTCGTCCTGGAAGGGGCTGAGCCCATACAGGCCCAAGCCGAGGCGGACCAGATCATGGTGGGAGTCCGGGCGGGAAAGGATGGCGGGGGTGTTGGCGATGTGCCGTACCTCCAGGTCGAATCCGGCCTGCTCCACCTGGGTGATGGCGGCGTCGAAGGCGGCCAGCTGCTCGTCGGTTTCGTGGCGCTGCGGTTCGTCGGCAACCGCCAGATGAGAGAAGATCCCCACCACGCGCAGCAGTCCCTCGTTCTGGTAGGTCATGGCCTGGTCCAGCAGGTGGGCAGGGTGTCAAGCATGGCGCCGTTGCGTCCCAGCCCGGTATCCAGCTTCAGGTGGATACGCGCGGGGGTTTCCATCTTGCGGGCCGCGGCGGCGATGTGCTCCAGTTCCCAGCCGGAGACGCCCAGGTCAATGTTGGCGGCGACCGCCTGGTCGAAGGGGGTGTCCGCGGTATGCAGCCAGGCCAGCAGGGGGGCGTCGATGCCCTTGGCCCGCAACGCCAGTGCCTCAGTGACGTGGGCGCAGCCGATCCAGCTGACCCCGGCTTCCAATGCCGCCCGGGCCACCCGGTAGGCGCCGTGGCCGTAGCCGTCGGCCTTCACCACGGCCATGACCTTGGCCGGGGCCACCAGGTCGGTCACCTGGCGCACGTTGTTTCGGATTGCTGACAGGTCCACCAGGGCTCGGCGTTCCCACGGGGCACTCATGGGATCGCCGTCGGGTGCTGCTTGCTGCTCTACCACTTCAAAGTTCACATCTGCTATCTTCGCACTTTTCGCTTCTCTGCGCGCGCGGCACCGGTTCGCTAGGACGTCACGCGCGCTAAGGCGGGGTGCATCTCGGCTGTGAACCGTGATGCACCCCGCAAGGTTGGCTGATATGGGTGAGGGACTGGCCTTAGCGCAGGGTGCGCAGTTCGTCGCGGATCTGTTCCAGCAGCGCCAGCTGCGGATCCGGCTCCTCTTCCTCTTCCTCCAGGCCGCGGTGACGCTTCAGGGCTCGGTGGCCTTGGTCATCGGCAGCACGATCACGAAGTAGACGGCGGCGGCAATGAGCAGGAAGTTGACCAGGGCGGTGAGGAAGACACCCACCTGGATCAGGTTGCCGTTGATGTTGAACACCAGGAAGTCGTCAAAGCTCGGCGCACCGACCAGTGCGGAGATCAACGGCATCAACACACTGTCCACCAATGCGTTGACTACGGCGCCGAAAGCGGCACCAATCACGACGCAACGGCGAGGTCGACAACGTTGCCCTGCATTATGAAATCGCGGAAACCCTTTAGCATGGGTCGATCATACACATGGATAAACTCTGAAAGAGCTTCATCTAGGACTATTTTCTAAAGAATTTGTAGCGCGTTGCCGATATTTTGAGCGTACTCTCAGATTTTACGCAGCAGCATCCGAGTGACCGAGTGATCCCCGCTTTTACGCAGCACCAACTGCGCGCGCCCGCGCGTAGGCAGCACGTTCTCCTTCAGGTTCGGCTCGTTGATGCTCTTCCAGATGCGACGGGCGGTGGCGCGGGCCTCGAAGTCACTGAGCTTGGAGTAGCGGTGGAAGTAGCTGGCCGGGTCCAGGAACGCACCGGAGCGCAGCTTCATGAAGCGGCTGATGTACCACTCCTCAATATCGCTGGTGCGCGCATCGACATAGACGGAGAAGTCAAAGAAGTCGCTGAGCGCGAGCCCCACGGTGCCGTCCGAACGGGTGCGGGCTGGCTGCAGTACGTTCAGCCCCTCGACAATCAGCACCTGCGGCGAGCGCACCACGTTACGCTCATCGGGCAGGATGTCGTAGGTCAGGTGCGAGTAGACCGGGGCGCTGACTTCCGGGGCTCCGGATTTTACGGCCGAGACAAAGCGCAGCAGTGCACGGCGGTCATAGGATTCGGGGAAGCCCTTGCGTTCCATCAGGCCCCGGCGTTCCAGCTCGGCGTTCGGGTAGAGGAACCCGTCGGTGGTGATCAGCTGTACGTCCGGGGTTTGTGGCCACCGCCGCAGCATCTCCTGCAGCACACGCGCGGTGGTGGACTTGCCCACCGCCACCGAACCGGCCACCCCGATTACGAAGGGGGTCTGGCGGGTTTTCTCCCCCAAAAAGGTCATGGTCGCCTGGTGGGTGGCTCCGGCGCCGGTGACATAGAGGTACAGCAGCCGGCTCAAGCAGGTACACGTCGCGGACCTCACGCAGGTCCAGGCCGTCGCCCAGACCACGCAGCCGTTCAATGTCCTCCACATTCAGCGGCTGCTCCATTTTGTTGGACAACCGGGCCCAGGTTTGCCGGTCAAGTTCGACAAACGGGGAGATCGAGGTGTCCTGAAGCTGCGTTGGTTCCACGAGAGGAAATTGTGCCAACTTTTGACCTCACACCCAAACAGGAGACCGGCCCGTGACTCATAACACAGGTTTTTCTGGCAGGACGGTATCACATTTTCTATCTGCCGGGCGCCGTCAAAAGGTAGGCTTTCTGGCATGTGCGGAATTGTTGGATATGCAGGTACACCGACCGGAAACAACGGTCATGATGCGTTAGAGGTCCTCATCGAGGGCCTGCGCCGGTTGGAATACCGGGGCTACGACTCGGCAGGGGTTGCGGTCGTAGCCGACGGCGCCATCCATGCCCGGAAGAAGGCCGGCAAGCTGGCCAACTTGGAAAACGAAATCAGCGAGAACCCGCTGCCGGTCTCCCAGACCGGTATCGGCCACACCCGCTGGGCCACTCACGGCGGACCAACCGACGTCAATGCGCACCCGCATCTGGCGGACAATGGCAACCTGGCCGTCATCCACAACGGCATCATCGAGAACTTCGCCGAAATCAAGGCCCAGCTGCTGGCCGAAGGCGTGCAGTTCCTGTCCGAGACCGACACCGAGGTTGCCGCGGCACTGCTGGGCAAGACCTACCGCGAGCTGGGCACCGGGGACCTGACCGAGGCGCTGCGCCAGACCGTGAACCACCTGGAGGGTGCCTTCACCCTGCTGGCCACCCACAAGGACCACCCGGGCGTCGTGGTGGCCGCCCGCCGCAACTCCCCACTGGTGCTGGGCCTGGGCGAGGGCGAAAACTTCCTGGGCTCGGATGTCTCGGGCTTCATTGACTTCACTCGCCGGGCGGTGGAACTGGGCCAGGACCAGATCGTGACCATCACCCCGGACACCCACCAGATCATCGGCTTTGACGGCGAAACCGCCCAGGGCAAGGAATTCACGGTGGACTGGGATGCGGCCAGCGCCGAAAAGGGCGGCTTCCCCTCCTTCATGGAGAAGGAAATCTACGACCAGCCCGCCGCGGTGGCCGACACCCTGCTGGGCCGTTCGGACGCCGAGGGCCGGATGACCCTTGATGAGCTGCGCATTGACGCCGAGGAACTGGCCAACGTCACCAAGATCGTGGTGCTGGCCTGCGGCACCAGCGCCTACGCCGGGTCGGTGGCCAAGTACGCCATCGAGTCCTGGTGCCGGATCCCGGTGGAGGTCGAGCTCTCCCACGAGTTCCGCTACCGTGAGCCGATCGTGGATGCGAACACCCTGATCGTCTCCATCTCCCAGTCCGGGGAAACCATGGACACCCTGATGGCCGTGCGCTATGCCAAGGAGCAGGGCGCGAAGACCCTGTCCATCTGCAACACCAACGGGTCCACCATCCCGCGTGAATCCGATGCGGTGCTCTACACCCACGCCGGCCCGGAGATCGCGGTGGCCTCCACCAAGGCGTTCCTGGCCCAGATCACCGCCACCTACATCCTGGGCCTCTACCTGGCCCAGCTGCGCGGGAACCTGTTCAGCGGTCAGATCAAGGACATCATGGCCGACCTGGGCAAGATCCCGGCCAAGATCCAGGACATCCTGGACCGCTCGGATGCCATCCGCGAACTGGCCCGCTCCATGGCCGATGCCACCTCGGTGCTGTTCCTGGGCCGCCACGTCGGCTACCCGGTGGCGATGGAGGGCGCGCTGAAGCTGAAGGAAATCGCCTACATCCACGCCGAGGCTTCGCCGCCGGTGAGCTGAAGCACGGCCCGATCGCGTTGATCGATGACGGCCAGCCGGTGTTCGTGGTGGTCCCCTCCCCGCGTGGGCGGGACTCGCTGCACTCCAAGGTTGTCTCGAACATCCAGGAAGTGCGCGCCCGCGGCGCCAAGACCCTGGTGTTGGCCGAGGAAGGCGACGAGGCGGTCAAGGCCTACGGTGAGTTCGTCTTCTACCTGCCCGAGACCCCGACCCTGCTGATGCCGCTGCTGGCCACGGTGCCGCTGCAGCTGTTCGCCTGCGAGTTGGCTACCGCCAAGGGCTATGACGTGGACCAGCCGCGCAACCTGGCCAAGTCGGTCACCGTCGAGTAAACGGCCCCCTCTGGCAACGGCCGGGCACCACCTGCAGGTGGTGCCCGGCCGTTGTCTCGTTCACCCTGGGCACTACCGGCCCGACCGTTCTGATCCCCTAGGCTAGGAAGCATGATCGCAGGAATTGGCGTGGACATTGTCGATGTGCCACGTTTTGGACGCCAGCTGGAACGCACCCCCGCATTGGAAGGGCGCCTGTTCACCCCGGAAGAGCGCGGCCTGCCGCTGCGCTCGCTGGCGGCCCGTTTCGCCGCCAAGGAGGCCATTGCCAAG
>NZ_BAXF01000008.1:0-26349 GCF_001310435.1 Arthrobacter sp. JCM 19049
GCTGCCAATCCACCGGCGGCAGGCCCAGCTGCTGCAGTTCACGATTCACCGCGCTGAAGGCCGGGAGCCGAAGAAGCCGCGGGAGGCCGACAGCGGCGAGGGGTGGGCGCTGCGCAACTGAACCATTGCCGGCATCGCCGGAGCCAGTTTTTGGGCGTGCGCACCCCACAGGATCGCGACCACCGCCGGGGTGCGGCGGTTCAGCGTGGTAATCACCGCGTTGGTCACCGCATCCCACCCGAGTTTCTGGTGCGATCCGGCCTGCCCGGCACCCACCGACAGCGTCTGGTTCAGCAGCATCACCCCCTGCTCCTGCCAGGCGCTCAGGTCCCCGTGGACCGCCGGCGCCACGCCCAGGTCATCTTCCAGTTCCCGGTAAATGTTCTTCAGGCTGCGCGGCAGCGGGCGAACCTGCCGGTCGGTGGAAAAGCTCAGCCCCACCGGGTGGGACGGTGTCGGGTAGGGATCCTGGCCCAGGATCAGCACCTTCACCCGCTGAACGGGCAGCTGCAGGCACGCAACATCAGCCGGGGTTCGGGCAGAATCTGTTCACCGGTCAGCGAACGTTCCGAGAGCCGGCGGGCCAGGGTGCGCAGCGTGTGGTCCAGCGGCAGCAGCGTTGACACCCAGCTCGGATCGATGACCCCGGTCTCGGCCATCGCCGCCGCGCCGTGGAAGAACGGGAAATCCTCGGGCGTGAAGCTCGCCGCGGCGGGCTCGGCGGATGCGGCGAACAGGGCCGGTTGGTCGAAGCTCATGGCACCATTCTTCCCTGCCGCGGCCCGTCGTGCGAAGCGTCACCGGGAACCGGCGGAGGAAAACGGCTAGAATTGTCTATGGCGTAGCGCCGGGAATACCCAGATGGAAGAGTGTTCCCCAGTGGTTTCAACGGTTTGGATCGAGGTGGATGAGCATGGCGGATGAAGGCATCTTGGTGGATTTCGTGATGAATCCAGATAGCGAGCTCGATGAGCGCTCGCAGCAGATCCTGAGCATGGAGCGGCTGTGGTGGAAGTATGCCGGGGCCAAGGAACAGGCCATCACCAAGCAGTTCTCCATCTCGCCGGCGAACTACTACCAGCTGCTGAATCAGCTTATTGAAACGGATGCGGCGCTGGCCTACGATCCGATGCTGGTCAAGCGGTTGCGTAGACTACGAACTACCAAGCGTCGTGTCCGCACCGGCAACGCCAAGTACTGACCAGTTACTGAGCCAGGCGTGCCCGGAGACCGGCAAGACATCGAACAAGGACGAGAATGACCAACTACCCACGTGACGAATTCGATCGCGTACCGGAGTTCAACACCCGCGTTGGGTCGCACCATGCCAATGGCTGGGCACAGGCTGCCGCCTCCAAGGACAAGGTGGAAAGTTCCGTTGGGTGGCCATTGCCGCTGTGCTGGTGCTGCTGGTCGGCGTCGTCTCCTACTTCTTCTTCGGCCCCAATGGGCAAAACCAGCTGATGGGGTCCACCCCCACGCCCAGCCCCACCGCCTCGGCCAGCGCCGAGCCGAGCTCCGAGAGCCCCAGCCCGAATGAGTCGCCCACGGCCTCCAGCACCATTGACGAGGATCTGGTGCTGTACCAGGTGCGCGTGGGGATCTACAACGGCGCGGGGGTCGCCGGAATTGCCGGTCAGGCCCAGCAGCTGCTGCTCGATGAGGGCTTCACCGGATCCTTCACGGACAACTGGGTGCGCGATGAAACCGAGTCCGCGGTCTACTACACGACCGAGCAGTACCGGATGACCGCCGAAATGGCGGCCGAGGTGTTGCAGATCGAGGCCGTCTACCAGACGCAGAACATCCCCAACCCGGTCACCGTGGTGCTGGGGGCGGATGACCCGCTGCCCAGCGAGTAAGACGCACCTACGCTCACAGCCGACTAGCTTGCACTCGAGGGGCTGGAGTGCCAATATTTGTATTAGCACTCTAGTGCTTCGACTGCTAACGCAGGCGGGTGGAGCTGACCTTCACCCTTCGCGGCGGCGGATTCGAGGCGCCGGAGCAAGAAACACCTCAGATAGCGAGAGTCAGTACGCGTCGCGGTCCGATGCCGCCCGCGGAACCCTCGTCCGTCGCGGGCGCTGTCTGGCGGTTGCATTTTCGCAAGCTAGTCCCGAAAGGACCACCAGCCACTATGGCCAAGATGATTGCATTTGACGAGGAAGCACGCCGCGGCCTCGAGCGCGGCTGAACACTCTGGCCGATGCCGTGAAGGTCACCCTGGGCCCGCGCGGTCGCAACGTTGTTCTGGAAAAGAAGTGGGGCGCTCCCACCATCACCAACGACGGTGTCTCGATTGCCAAGGAAATTGAGCTTGAGGACCCGTACGAGAAGATCGGCGCCGAGCTGGTCAAGGAAGTCGCCAAGAAGACTGACGACGTCGCCGGTGACGGCACCACCACCGCCACCGTGCTCGCCCAGGCCCTGGTGAAGGAAGGCCTGCGCAACGTCGCCGCCGGCGCCGACCCGATCGCGCTGCGCCGCGGCATCGACAAGGCTGTTGAGGCAGTCACCTCCGAGCTGTTCACCGCAGCGAAGAAGGTCGAGTCCAAGGAGCAGATCGCGGCCACCGCTTCGATCTCCGCTGGCGACAACGAAATCGGCGGTCTGATCGCCGAGGCGCTGGACAAGGTCGGCGAGCAGGGTGTCATCACCGTCGAGGAATCGAACACCTTCGGCCTGGAGCTTGAACTGGCAGAGGGCATGCGCTTTGACAAGGGCTACATCTCGGCCTACTTCGTCACCGACGCAGAGCGCAGGAAACCGTCCTGGAAGACCCCTACATCCTGATCGTCAACTCCAAGATCTCCAACGTCAAGGAAATGGTCGGTCTGCTGGAGAAGGTCATGCAGTCCAACAAGTCGCTGCTGATCATCGCCGAAGACGTCGAGGGCGAAGCCCTGGCCACCCTGATCCTGAACAAGATCCGTGGCCTGTTCAAGTCCGTCGCCGTCAAGGCCCCGGGCTTCGGTGACCGCCGCAAGGCCATGCTCACCGACATCGCCATCCTCACCGGTGGCCAGGTCGTTTCCGAGGAAGTTGGCCTGTCCCTGGACAACGTCGGCCTGGAGGTGCTGGGTACCGCCCGCAAGGTCGTCATCACCAAGGACGAGACCACCATCGTTGAAGGCGGCGGCGAAGCCGACGCCATCGAGGGTCGCAAGAACCAGATCGCTGCCGAGATCAAGAACACCGACTCGGACTACGACCGCGAGAAGCTGCAGGAGCGCCACGCCAAGCTCTCCGGCGGTGTCGCCGTGCTGAAGGCCGGCGCCGCCACCGAGGTGGAGCTCAAGGAGCGCAAGCACCGCATCGAGGACGCCGTGCGCAACGCCAAGCTGCCGTGAAGAGGGCATCGTCGCCGGCGGTGGCGTGGCCTGATCCAGGCCGGTGCCGCTGCCTTCGAGAAGCTGACCCTGGAAGGTGACGAGGCCACCGGTGCGAACATCGTGCGCGTTGCCATCGAGGCCCCGCTGAAGCAGATCGCCGCCAACGCTGGCATGGAGCCGGGCGTTGTGGCCGACAAGGTCAAGGGCCTGTCCGCAGGCCACGGCCTGAACGCCGCCACCGGCGAGTACACCGACCTGCTGGAGGCCGGCGTGAACGATCCGGTGAAGGTGACCCGTTCGGCCCTGCAGAACGCTGCATCGATCGCCGGCCTGTTCCTGACCACCGAGGCCGTCGTGGCAGACAAGCCGGCTCCGGCCGGTGCCGCTGCCCCGGGTGCCGACGAGATGGCAGGCATGGGCGGCATGGGCGGCTTCTAGCCTCCCGCGTTCAACCCAACACTGCGCGAAACCCGCTCCACCGCAACCGGTGGGGCGGGTTTCGCCGTTAACCGCCGCCGCAGCTGGCACGCTGCGGTGCCTTGCCGCGGCTGGGGCCGGCGGGCAGTGTTTTAGCTCCAGCGCGAGAGCTGTTCGATTTCCTGGCTGAGGTTCGCCCGGGCGGACGCTTCCCAGCGCTGCAGGCCCAAGGGGGTGGCGAAGATCTGTTCCTTGTCCAACAACGCCTGCAGGATCTGGGAGCGTCCGGCGGCAAAGTCCTTCTGCGGCAGGTGCGAATATTCCTCGGCGATCGCCGCAGTGTAGCGCTGGTAGGCGGCCGGTGGCCTGGCCAGCACCTCAAGGTCGGCATCGGAAAACATCTGCCCAGATAGTCCGCGGCCTGCGGGCGGTGTGTGGTGGTCAGCAGCACCAGGCGGCGCACCTCGCCCACCGCGCCCGGGGAGATGAGCCCGTAGAGCCGGGCTTCGGCCAGGCGGGCGGAGTCCTGCTCGTCCTGGGCGGTGCCCCGGTAGACGGCATCGTGGAACCAGGCGGTCAGTTCCAGGATCTGTCGTTCGTCCTGCTCCAGGTCTTCGGGCATCAGCTCATCCAGGGCCTCAAGAACCGACAAGAGGTGAACCCGGTCGTGGTATTTGCGGTGCCCCTGGCTCCAGGCTGCCAACAGCTCCCTGCCCAGTCCGGGCACCTCCAGGTCCGCACCCAGCGGCGCAGCAGAATTTTGTCGAGCTTCTCGGGACGGTGCCGCCCGGGCACCCGAATCCCGGACGCCACCAGCCGGCGCACCAGTTCCCCACCCGAAACCGGCTGGGCCCCACTGTCCACCAGCTGCCGGTACCGGCGTTCCGGCACGTCATAGTGGTCACGGTCGAAGGCCCGCTGCGGCAGGCCGGTACGCCGGGCGAACTCATGCAGTTCCTGCAGCGAATGATCGGAGACCACATGGGAGAACAAGGTCCCATGGGCGGGCCAGAGCGGTGGGTCAATCAGGATGCTCATTGCCCCAGCCTACCGACGCTGTCCACGGGGTCAGGCACACGTCTCAGAAGCGAAACATGGACGCGTTGATGTTCTCCACTTCCTCATATTGGGTGGAGGCGTGGTGCAGGGCCGTGGCGATGGAGGAGAGCGACTCCTCGATGCGCACATGGGTGGCCCGCCATTCGCCGACAATTGCCTGGAACGACGCGGCGGCGGCGCCCTGCCACGTGCCCTGCAACTGGTCAAGGTTCATCTGCATGGCCGCCACTTCACTGCGCAACCGGTCGATGGTTCCCATGACGGCCTGGGACTTGATTTGCATGTCACCGGTGTCGGTGGAAAACGTGCTCACGATGGTCCTGCCTTTCCAAGGGGTTGTGATGCCCCCACGTTAAGGCTGTGCTGGTCCTGAACCGCGGGTGGTGGACCGATTGTGGATCAGACGGTGCATGAAACGGAACTGGTCCGGGCCGGGGCGTGATGCACCGGCCCGGTCTCTAGTCCTCGTCATCGTCGTCGTAGTGCTCCTCCACCGGAATGTAGGGCAAGTGTACTGCGAGGGTGGCCCCGCCGCCGGGGGTGTCCTCCACCTGCACGTGGCCGCCGTGCTGTGCCACGATGGCCGCTACGATCGCCAGTCCCAGCCCCGAGCCGCCGGTTTCACGTTGCCGGGAACTGTCGGCGCGGTAGAAGCGTTCAAAGATCTTCTTCGCGTCTTCTTCCGGAATGCCCGGGCCGTGATCGCGGATCTGGATCACCGCATCAATTTGGTCACCAACCTGGGACTTCACGCCGACCGCGATCTCCAGGGGCGAATCTTGTGGAGTGTAGCGCAACGCGTTGGTCAGCAGATTTGCCACGACCTGGCGGATGCGGGCCTCATCCCCGCGCGTGCTGGCCGGGGCCGGGACCGAGGAATGCAGACCCACCAGTTTGACCTCGCGCTCCGGGGCCCGCACCCGGGTGTCTTCCACCGCGTCCTGCCCCAGCACCAGCAGGTCCACGGGTGCCATCTCCAGCGCGCGCTGTTCATCGAGCCGGGCCAACATCAACAGGTCTTCGACCAGTTGGGCCATCCGCTTTGATTCGGCCTCGATCCTGCCCATCGCCGAGTCCAGGGCCTCGGGATCCGCCAATCCGCCGTGACGGTAGAACTCGGAGTAGCCCTGGATGGTCACCAGCGGGGTACGCAGCTCATGTGAGGCATCCTGGATGAAGCGACGCATCTTGCGTTCGGAATGCTCCCTGTCCTTGAATGCCCGCTCGATCTGGGCGAGCATCGCGTTCAGGGAGCGCGATAGGCGCCCGACCTCGGTTTCCGGCGGGTAATCGCGCACACGCTGGGTCAAGTCACCATCGGCAATCATCGCCGCGGTGCGTTCAACGCGCACCAACGGCAGGAAAGCGCGCGTGGTAACCCCGTAGGCGATCATGGACATGATCAGGGTAGCCAACAACCCGGTGGACAGCACCAGAACCGTGCTCTTGGAAACCGTGTCCTGCACCGTGTCCAACGGCAATGCAATAAAGAGATTCGCATCGGAACTGGGCATCGGAACCACCATGGCCCGCCAGCCGATGCTGGCCGGATAGATCCCCGGGACGGTGACCGGATGCCATGGGGTTTCGGCCAGTTTCGCGGTCTGCTCGGGCGCCAGCAACGGCGAATCCATGCCCGTGGGCGTAACCCGGCTGCGCGGCATGATGTACACGATCTTGCCCGAATCATCCCGGATGTCGGCGTACGCGCGGTTCAGCCCCAGCAAGGTGGTGTCCACCCCGGTTTGCTGTTGCGGGTTGCGGTCCCCGTCCAGGCATAGCGGTAGGCCTGGTTCAGTCCGTAGGAAAGCGTGGGTCCGGCCGCCAGCAACTGGTCATCTATCTGCTTGGTCAGCGAGATGCGCAGCGACTGGGCCGAGCCCACGGCGGTGGCGATGACCCCGAGGATCATCAGGCCGCACATCAGCATGACCAGTTTGGTGCGCAGCGAGGTACGGCGCCACGAGAGTCTCAGAGCCTGCATGTAATGACCTTACAAGTCCGCCGTTGCGAACTGGGTCATTAGCGGCGGTCCGGGGTGCGCATCAGGTAACCGACGCCGCGCTTGGTCTGGATCAGTGCCGGCCACTCGGGACGGTCGACCTTGCGGCGCAGGTAGGAGATGTAGGACTCCACGATGGAGGCGTCCCCGTTGAAGTCGTACTCCCACACATGGTCCAGGATCTGCGACTTGGACAGCACCCGGTTCGTTCATCATCAGGTAACGCAGCAGCTTGAACTCGGTGGGGGACAGGTCGATGATTTCTCCGGCGCGGCGCACCTCGTGGGCGTCGTCATCCAGTTCCAGGTCGGCGACGGCGATGGTCGCGTTTTCTTCCTCGCCGGTGTGGGTGCGACGCAGGACCGCACGGATGCGGGCCACGACCTCGTCCAGGCTGAAGGGCTTGGTGACATAGTCATCGCCGCCCACCGTCAGTCCGGTGACCTTGTCGGTGGTGTCATCCCGAGCGGTGAGGAACAGAACCGGGAAATGGCGTCCGGCGGCACGCAGCTTGCGGGTGATGGTGAAACCGTCCATATCCGGCAGCATGACGTCCAGGACCGCCAGATCCGGCTCGCCGGCTTCCACGGCGGCCAGCGCTTCGCGGCCGTTGGCGGCGGCGATGACCTCAAACCCGGCAAAACGCAGGGAGGTCGAAAGCAGCTCGCGGATGTTCGGTTCGTCGTCGACGACCAGCAGTTTGGCTTCAGGTGTCTTTGCACTCATAGGTTCCAGTCTGCAATCAGTTTCTGGGAGTTAGCTGAACGAGCTCTGGAAGGGCAAGGGTGCTGCCCCTGTTAACTCCTGCGTCGTTGCCGAATGGAATACGCAATAACCACGGCGCCGAGGATGAAGGCCACCGGAAGCCCGTACAATCCGACGCCCATGACCAGTGGAGGGACGGCGATGTGCTGGAAATACAGGACCAGCACCGCGACGAGCGCAAGTGTCGAAACCGCCGCCAGCGCAATGGTGAAACGGGTTATCCAGGTCATGGCAACAGAAGGGGTACTCACATAGACCAACGATACCGCTTTGTCTCGGCTGGGTTCAGGCGTCAAAAGATGAACCGGTGGGGCAGACAATGACATAATCTATTTAATTCGACTTGAATCGCGCCCGTCGATCGAGCACCCGGTAGAACAATAGGCAGTCCGGTTAGATGCTCCGCGCGGCACGGGGGGAAAACACGGCTCCAGGCCGGATGGCTGGAGACCCGGTGGCTGAGTAAAAAGAACGAGGTAAATGATCGTGCCCAGTGGCAAGGTTAAGTGGTATGAGAAGTCCAAGGGCTTTGGCTTCATCACGGCCGATGACGGCAAGGAGATCTACGTTAACGCGTCGGCGCTGCCCGAAGGCGTGATGGACCTGCGCCCTGGCACCCGGCTGGAATTTGGTATCGCCGACGGGCGGCGGGGGCCGCAGGCGCTGAGCCTGCGGATCCTGGATGAGGCCCCGTCGGTCGCCCGCGCCAAGCGCAAGAAGCCGGAACAGCAGGCGGTGCTGATCGAGGACCTGATCAAGTTGCTCGACCAGGTTTCCAATACCCTGCGCAAGGGCCGCTATCCTGAACACGCATACGGCAAGAAGGTTGCCACCGTGCTGCGCGCGGTGGCCGACGATCTGGACGCATAACTCATGGCTCGTAAACCCAAGCTCGACACGGTGCTCGCCGACGCGGTTGATACCGCCCGCGCTGCCCTGACTGAAATTGCCTCCGCCTCGGAAGTGGGCGACTACCAGGGCGTGGCGGTGGAAGGTGAGCGACTTGTCACCCATAGATTTATCGCCCATCGAGATGGCTATCGCGGGTGGAACTGGTTCGTGACCCTGGCCAGGGTGCCGCGGGCCAAGGCCAAGGACGCGACCGTGTGCGAAATCGGGATTATTCCCGGTGAGGAAGCCCTGCTTGCCCCGGCATGGGTGCATGGGCCGATCGCCTGGCCCAGGAGGAAGTGGAGGCCGCCGAGGCTGCGGCGCGCGAAGAAGCCGAAGGCGCTCACGCTGCTGACGGTGAAGCTGCCCCGGATCCCGAACACGAGGAACGTGCAAAGAACGACACGGGGCAGGACGGCACTGAGGCCGGGGAAGTGTCCGGCGCTGAGGAGGTCTCCACCGATGACGAGCCCGCAACTGAGGAACCGGAAGCCGCACAGGAACGGGGCAGGCGCCCAGTCCGCCGGCGACGTACCGCACAGCGAACCGCGGCACGTCGCCGCGCTGCCCAGCGCAATCGGTCGCGCCGTTCGTCCTAATCCAGGGTAGGGCCCCAACCACCGCAGACACGTGGCCGGGTGAGGTGCGGGAGACAAAAAGATGGAGGGAAGCACCCTGTGCTTCCCCTCCATCTTTTTCTCTTATGAAAAGAGCGGAACCCTAGAGCTGGTCAATCACGTAATCAATGCAGTCCAGCAGTGCCTGCACGTCGGAAGGTTCGATGGCAACAAAGGTCGCGATGCGCAACTGGTTGCGACCCAGCTTGCGGTACGGTTCAACATCCACGACGCCATTGGAGCGCAAGGTCTTGGCGATTGCCGCAGCATCAATGGAATCGTCGAAGTCGATCGTGGCGATGACATTCGAACGGTGCCCCGGGTCTTGGACGTACGGCTGGTCTCTTTGCGGGCCTCGGCCCATGCGTAGACCTTGCCAGCGCTTTCGGCGGTGCGAGCCGCAGCCACTGCAGTCCACCGTTGCTGTTCAGCCACTTGATCTGCTCATCGAACATGACCAGAGTCGCCAACGCCGGGGTGTTGTAGGTCTGGTTCTTCAGCGAGTTATCCAGCGCTGTCTTCAAGTTCAGGAAGTCCGGGATCCAACGGTCCGAGGCAGCAATCTCCTCGATTCGGGCAATGGCTGCGGGGGAGACCATGGCCACCCACAGCCCGCCGTCCGAGGCGAAGTTCTTCTGCGGCGCAAAGTAGTAGACATCTACCTCGTTCAGATCCACATCCAAACCGCCGGCTGCGCTGGTCGCGTCGACCACGACCAGGGCATCGTCATTCGCGCCGGGAACGCGCTTGACGGGTGCCGCCACGCCGGTCGAGGTTTCGTTATGCGCCCAGGCATAGACATCAACATCGGCCTCTGCCGAAGGCTGCGGTAGCGAACCAGGCTCGGCGCTAATGATGGACGAGGCGGAAAGGAAGGGGGCCTTGTCGGTCGCCTTGGCGAACTTGGAGCTGAACTCGCCGAAGGACAGATGCTGTGCCTTGTCGCGCACGAGCCCAAACGCGGCCGCATCCCAGAAGGCCGTGGAACCGCCCACGCCCAGCAGGACTTCATAGCCTTCCGGGGCCTTGAACAGTTCCTTTAGTCCTGACTGGACCGAGGCCACCAGGTTCTTGACCGGGGCCTGGCGGTGGGAAGTTCCCAGCAACCGCGGGCCGGCATCCACCAGGGCCTGAACCTGTTCGGGGCGAACCTTGGACGGGCCGGCGCCGAAGCGGCCGTCGACGGGAAGAAGGGACTGGGGAATGGTGATGCCGGTGCTCATCGCGCTCCTCTTGTAGCGATTGATTCGAAAGCGCGTTTTAGGACGTCCAAGCCCGGATGAGGGGAATTTAAGGCTCGCCAAACGCGTTCCACTAATATCTTCGCAAACCGGTCTGCGAAGAGGGAAAATTCGCGTCGTCGGTTACGTAGGCCGCGTAGGGGTCAGTGCACTAGTTGTCTGTTGCACACAGTAGAGTGGGTAACTGACGTCTCGTTTTACCGGCAAAACTTATTTGTTACTTTCAGGAGTGGCTACCGTGTCTGACCTAATCGATACAACTGAGATGTACCTGCGTACCATTCTTGAGCTTCAAGAAGAAGAGATTGTCGCTCTGCGTGCGCGGATTGCCGAACGTCTGGGCCACTCGGGTCCGACCGTCTCACAGACTGTCGCCCGCATGGAGCGCGATGGGCTGGTCGTGGTTTCCGCGGACCGTCACCTGGCTCTGACGGAAAAGGGTCACGAACTGGCCACCAGCGTGATGCGCAAGCACCGTCTGGCCGAACGGCTGCTCTCGGACATGATTGGCCTGGACTGGGAGTACGTCCACGAAGAGGCCTGCCGCTGGGAACACGTCATGAGCGACCGTGTGGAGCAGCGACTGTACGACCTGCTGGGTAAGCCGACCATTTCTCCCTACGGCAATCCGATCCCGGGTTTGGAAGTGCTAGGAGGGCCGAAGGTGTCGGAGATCTCCTATGAGGTAGAAAACCTTGACCAGGCGCTGGAAAACGGCAACGCCGGTCCACTGCCGATCGAACGACTGGCCGAGCCGATCCAGACTGACCCCATCCTGCTGGGCCAGCTGAATGAGGCGGAATCAAGCCCGGAGCAGTAGTAACGCTGGAACGGGCCGAGGATTATGTGGTGGTTCGCGTCGAGGGTATCGAGGGCGCGCTGGAGCTTCCGGTGGAAGTCAGCAGCCACGTTTTTGTCCGCACGGCCCAAAGATAACGAAATTGTAACTTTAGCGTTTGACCTGTAGTGTGTACTGCTGGTGTCACCTACTTTCTGACACCCGCAGGCACCGCAGTGAACACCGAGTATTGCCCTCACCGGAGCTATGCGAGAAACAAATCTAGGCAGTAGCGGGGGACCCAGACTTTGGCGTTGTCAACGCCTTGGGGTGAAGTCGTGCCTTCCACGGGTGAACGACCGGATATTTCTCAGGATCCGAACCCGACAGCTAACTTCGCAGGTGTGTCAACGTGAGAGGGAAAGTATTGGCAGAATCCAAGCCAAGCGGTCGCCGTCGGGCCGAGGGTGTTGAGCTTGATCCAACATTCGAAATCTTGAACGACGTTGCGAGCCGTCCGGCTGGTCGTCGGGCCCGCAGATCAGCTGCGTCTGACGTGGCACCGGCAGAACAGCGTGACTATGCAGGTCGCCGCTTTGAAAGCATTCAGCGCTACGGTGTTTCACCGCAGCAGGCCGACCTGGCCAGCAAATTCGCCGAGAACATTATTCCCCTCTCCGCTGCCAAAACAGCCGAGGCGCCTGTTCCGGCTAGTGATGACCTTATTGAAGAGCTGCGCTCGGTCAAGCGTCCGAAGAGCCGGCTCGGCTTCACTCACAAGGTTGCGGCTGTTGCTGCCGTCTCGGGCCTGACCCTGGCCGCAGTGACCCCCTACCTCGACGGCGCCGATCCGCAGAAGGCCGAAGCCTCGGCCCAGCGTACGGCTACCAGCGCCGTGGTGGACGTCCAGGCTCCGGGCAACAGCGGGCTTGAAGTCGAACGCGCAGCATTGACCTCCGACCGTTCGGAAGAGGTTAAGAAGGAAGAGAAGTTCTCCGAGGTCCTGACCGCCGCAGGCGGGGACATCTCTCGGATCGCGACCCCGGGGCTGCTGGATCGCCCGGTGGATTCCAACCGAATCACCTCTCCCTTTGGACATCGCAAGAACCCCACTGGTCCGGGCTTCATGAGCCACAGTGGCCTAGATTACGGTGTGGCATGTGGCACCCCGGTCAAGGCGACAGCTCGGGCACAGTTACCGTTTCGGGATGGGCGGGACATTCGGGTAAGCGTGTGACCCTCTCCCATGGAAATGGTCTGGAGACCGGCTACAGCCACAACTCTTCCCTGAAGGTTGAGGTCGGACAGAAGGTTGAGCGCGGACAGGTGATCGCGCTCAGCGGCACCACCGGTAACTCAACTGGGTGCCATGTCCACTATGAAGTGATCGTTGACGGCAAGTTCCAGAACCTGCTGGCTGGCTATAACGATCTCCGTCACCATTTCGTGACCGAAATGTGACAATCGAAAAAACATCCTGTAGGCTCGACAGCGTGCCTCGGGACAACCCGGGCAAAATTGCGTGAGAACCGAACACTGCCAACACGCAATAACACGTTATGAACAACTCGTACGGCAGTGGCGGGGGACCCAAACACCGGGTGGTTGGCTTAGGCCAAAAACCCTAGGGGTGAAGTGTGAAGAGAAGGAAACTTCGACTCCACCGAGGTAACTCCACTTCGAACCCGACAGCTTACCTCGTAGGTATCAAGGAGAGGCTTTAATTGTGACTAAGCGTCAATCGCAGGGGCGCCACCGCGCCGTGCCGGCACGCACCAACCCGTTGGAAGCTATTTCGCAGGCAGTGTCCTCGAACGCCGGTTCGGTCGGGCGCCAGGCCGCCGTCGTGGCCGCAGCTTCCGGTCTGATCGTTACCCTGGGTGTACCGGGCCAGGCCACCGCACCACGCGACGTTTCGGCAGCACCGGTTGACATCGTCAACCCGGAGCGCGTCGCCGTCAAGGCTGTTTCGGTTCCCGCCAAGAAGGCTGACAAGTTCGAAATCGAGCGCGCCAGCTTCACCGCAGAGCCGAAGCCGGAGCCGGTTGTCGTCGCCGTGGCCAATGAGGTCGCCCCGGTGAGCAATGACAACGCGCCGACCACTCGCGAGAATGCTCCGACCACTCGGAACAGCGTCTCGACCACTCGTAGCAGCGTCTCGACCACTCGTAGCAGCGCGTCGACCAATAGCGACAACGCTCCGATGACCCGCGAGAGCCGTTCGCAGACTCAGCGTTCTGCCGCCTCGGCTCCGAAGTCGAACGAGACCAAGGCTCCTAAGAAGGAGTCGACCAAGAGCGTTCCTGGTCTGTCCGGCATTGCCGCGACGGCCAGCAAGTACGTGGGCGCCCCGTACGTCTGGGGCGGCAACACCCCGTCCGGTTGGGATTGCTCCGGCTTCGTGAAGTACGTCTACGCACAGCACGGCATCAACATTGCCCGTGGCACCTCGGCCATCCTTGGCTCCGGTCAGTTCAAGCGCACCAGCAGCCCGAAGCCGGGCGACCTGGTGTTCCAGCGCGGCGGCAGCCACGTCGGCATCTACCTGGGTGGCGGCAAGATGATCGGTGCTCAGAACCCCACCACCGACACCAACATTCACCCAGTGACCCAGAACCCGCTTTACGGGTACTACACCCTGGCTCGCTAGGAACCTAGCAAACGATTAGGCCGCGGTGACGCTGATGCGTCACCGCGGCCTAAACCGTTTAACGTGTCTATCTCTACCCGGGACTTGATCCCCGCCAAGCGGCTTCGCATTGTCGCTCACCTCAGCCAACTGTTCGTTTCGGAAAAGCCCAGAAAGGCGTAGGGGCTGCGGTGAACAGTGTGCGTTCATTGGATTAAGAATGTGCGTGGCGAGCAAAATAGTTGCAATTCATGGTGATCTATCGCATAGGCTAGCGCTTGTGAGGACTGTCCAACAGCGCTTCGTGAGGCATGTGGTAGATGCAGCGCGCGGCGCTCCGGGGGAAAGTACATAGATGCGCACGCTGGTATTGAATGCAGGTTACGAGCCGCTGGCCGTGGTTTCATTTCGCAGAGCACTGCTGTTGGTGCTCGCCGACAAGGCTACGATTCTTTCAGCCGACGACAGCCGGCCGATAATCAGTGCCCACACAAGCCTTCCGCGGCCGTCGGTAATCGTCCTGAACCGTTATATTCGTCGTCCGCACCGGGTAATGAATCATGTCACCCGTCGCGGCGTATTGCGTCGCGATTCCTACAAGTGCGCCTATTGCGGACGTCCCGCCACCACTGTGGACCATGTGCTTCCGCGGTGCAAAGGCGGTAAGGACACCTGGGAGAATCTGGTCGCCGCGTGCTTCCCCTGCAATAGCCGCAAGGCCGATATGACGCTCTCGCAGCTCGGCTGGAGGCTGAAGGACACCCCGAAATGCCCGCGCTCAAACGTGTTGTTCATCCGTGGTCTGGAACGGGTTGAGCAGGACTGGGGGCAGTACCTGCAGGCCGTTTGAGCAGGAAGCTTCGTCTCTGCGTCACCGGTTTGCTCTCACCCCGTCAGCCGAGGGGAAGCACGCTCAGCGGATTCTAGCTCGCCTGGGTAAGTCGCTCGATAGCCTGGGGGAGTACGTGCTCGCGCAATAGGGGAGCGATGTCCTTGCGCTGCAGGGCTTCGTGGGGATCAACCCAGATGATCTCCTCCAGCTCAGCCTGCGGCCTGGGGGTATGTTCGAGCCGCCCGGCAAATAGATGTGCGCGCAGCCCGGTGTCAGGCTCATTGGCCGCCAAGCCTCCCAGATGCCAAGCGGTTCCAGATCTGACAAAGCGTAGCTAATTCCCAATTCTTCTTCAATTTCGCGCACCACTGCCTCATGGGCGCTCTCGCCGGGTTCGAGTTTCCCGCCTGGTTGCATGAACTTACTTGTGCCCCGCTTTCTCACCAGGAGCACTTTATTCTCGCTATTCATCAGACAAGCCGCTGCGACGGTCAAAAAGTTCTTCACTAAACGAGGATATCGCGTGTGAAAACGATCTACAGATGGTAACGTGCATTTATGGATCTTCAACTGTTTTATTTGAACTAACCGCATCGTCCTGAACTCGCACTTTATAGACGTGAACGGCATGTTTGAATTGCGGTTTGAATCGGAAGGATCGATCCATCAACTTTATAGATCAATGGAGCGCAGATGCGACGGGGCACCAACTTAGGCCGTTTGGGAGACTTCAACCAAGCAGTCATTCTTGAATCAATCCGCCGGGCACCAGATGGATCAGCCGGGTGGAACTGGCCGGGTCAACGGGGCTCTCCCCGCAGACTATTTCCAACGTGGTGCGGCGACTACTGGACGACGGGATTGTGCGTGAGGATCGCACCATCGTATCCGGTCCCGGTAAACCACGCACTGTCCTGGAGCTGGAAGGCAACCGTATGGTTGCCATCGGAATCCACCTGGACCCCAGCGTCCTGACCTTCGTGATGATGAACCTGCGCGGAGAGGTCATCCGGGAACGTCGCATCGATGTGCCCCACTCATCGGCCAGCAAGACCATCGAACTGATGGCGACTACGGTCAAGGAACTGATCGCCGAGGTGCGCATCCCGAAGAAGCACATCGTCGGTGTTGGCATCGCCGTTCCGGGTCCGGTGAACGTCGAGGATGGGGTCGTGCTCAACCCGCCGTTGCTGGACGGCTGGGCCGATGTGGACATCGTCGCACCATTGCGCAAGATGCTGCGCCTGCAGGTCATCATCGAGAAGGACACCATCGCCTCGGCGGTGGGTGAGCTGTGGCAGTCCAAGGAAGAGAAGACCGAGGACTTCGTCTTCGTGTACTGCGGTCACGGATTCGGCGCTGGCATTGTCTTCGATTCAGATGTCTACCGAGCTCCAGCAACAACGCCGGAGAAATCGGGCATTACTCCACCGGACACAAGTCGATGTTCTGCGACGAATGCGGCGCCGATGACTGCCTGGCAGCGGGCACCTCATATGAGTATGTGGCCAAGAAGGCCAAGGAACGCGGGTTGGATCTGCCCTACAGCGATGATATGGGCCCGGAACAGCGTTCCGAGGGCTTGAATCACCTGGTTGAGCTCGCCCAGCAGGGCAATGAGATCGCCAAGGACCTGATCAAGGAATCCATGATTCTGGTTGGCGAAGTGGTTGGACAGCTGGCCAACTCGCTGGATATCCGCCAAATCGTTTGCGGCGGACCGCAGTGGGAGCAGGTCAAGGACTTTGCCGAGGAAGGCATGAGCGAGGCCATCCGCCGCCGCTTTGCGCTGCGCCAGGTGCATGACATTGAAACCCGCACCTCGGTACTGGGCTCGAAGATCGGTGCCATCGGTGGAGCCTGCGCGGTGATGGATGCTTCGCTATCGCCGAAGGCCACCGCCCTGCTGCTGCGCTAAGTCCGACGGTCCGCCGCGCGCCGGCCCTCGCCCTGCACGGTACTGGGGCGCAGTGACCAAAAAGAAATCGCATTCGACCACGGTCGAATGCGATTTCTTTCTTAAGGTGTGCCCCTGGCCGGAATCGAACCGACGGCCTACCCTTTAGGAGAGGGTCGCTCTATCCTACTGAGCTACAGAGGCAGGCGTTTCACACGCACGCACAACACTATCTTAACCGGTTACCCGCTCAGAATTCCCCTGTTCGGACCCGGACGCAGACTGATGGTTGCTTAGCGTTGTGTCGCCTCCGCGTACTTTTGGCGGAAGGTGCGAATGAAGCGTCGAAGTCCCACCACCACGATGGTCAGCGCGCTGATAATGAGCAGATCCCATCGCAGGATGGTTAGTACTGAAGCAAGCTGGACGGCCGCGCCGTCAAGATCTGAGACAAACAGTGCGTCAATTGCCTGATTGCTCCACAAATCGACCACCACGAACAGCATCGGTGCCGCCCACGCCAGCCAGCGTCGAGAACGCGTGCGCACCCACTGGCCCAGGGTCAGCAGGCTAAAGAAGCCAAAGAGCAGTGGGAAGAACAGGCCCACGCTGCGGTGCACATAATTCAACTGGGCCACAGCATCCTCGTTCATCACCGAACGCAGGGTCTGAATCTGCTCTTCGGAAAAACCGAAAACGTACTGATCCGGCATGGGCTGACCACCGGACAGGTCGGCGAGCTGCCCCAAGGCCCACACGTGTAGTAGAAGAACAGCAGTACCGAGGTGACCAAGCCTGCCGAAATCAGGATCATCGCATTGGACTGCGCCTTGGCCTCACTGCGCGGAGCGGCTGGATTCATCGGCGCTACGGGCTGCTGCGCGAACTGTGAGGGTTTGCGGTATTCCTTGGATTTCCTGACCTTTTTTGCCATACCCCCATTATGCCGGGTGCATCACGGCAAGTGTCCCGGGTGCGACGTAGACTGGCACCACCATGGATTTTCTCTTTGACGACTTCACTCCCGAACCGGCAGTAAAGCCCCTGCCGAATGCCGATGAACTGTTGGTTGGAATGAATCCGCAGCAGGCCGAGGCGGTGAAGTATCACGGCGGGCCGCTGCTGATTGTCGCCGGTGCCGGTTCCGGCAAGACCCGTGTGCTGACCCACCGAATTGCCTACCTGTTGGCCACCGGCCGGGCCCGCGCTCACGAGATCCTCGCCATTACCTTCACCAACAAGGCCGCCGCGGAAATGCGCGAGCGTGCCTCCGACCTGATCGGTGAAGAACAGTCAAAGAAAATGTGGATCTCAACCTTCCACTCCTCGTGCGTGCGCATTCTTCGCGGCGAGGCTGCCACCA
Source organism: Arthrobacter sp. JCM 19049 (assembly GCF_001310435.1). Lineage (NCBI taxonomy): Bacteria > Bacillati > Actinomycetota > Actinomycetes > Micrococcales > Micrococcaceae > Arthrobacter > Arthrobacter sp. JCM 19049. The sequence continues at coordinate 17,827 of NZ_BAXF01000008.1, forward strand.
TTGGGCTAAAGTCGAGTTTCTCCATCTACGACTCTGCCGACAGCCTGCGACTGATCACCATGATCGCCAAGGGCTTGGAACTGGATCCCAAACGATTCACCCCCAAGGCCATCGCGCACAAGATCTCCTCGCTGAAGAACGAGTTGATCGACGAGGAGGACTACGCTTCGTCAATCAACACCAATGATCCGTTCTCCCGTGCCGTGGCTGAAGTGTACCGCGGTTACGCTCAACGACTGCGCTCCGCAAACGCGCTGGATTTTGATGACCTGATCGCCCAGGTCGTCTACATGTTCCGTGCCTTTCCGGCGGTGGCGGACAACTACCGGCGCCGGTTCCGCCACGTGTTGATCGATGAATACCAGGACACCAACCATGCCCAGTACGCGCTGGTGCGCGAACTGACTGGCCCCCAGGGGCAGACCCCACCGGGGGAACTGACCGTTGTGGGCGACTCGGACCAGTCGATCTATGCCTTCCGCGGCGCTGACATCCGCAACATCGTGGAGTTTGAAAAGGACTACCCCCAGGCAGTCACGATCAAGCTGGAGCAGAACTACCGTTCCACCCAGAACATCCTCTCGGCGGCCAACGAGGTGATTAAGCGCAATCCGGAACGCAACGCCAAACGGCTGTGGACCGCCAGCGGGGACGGTGAACAGATTGTCGGGTATGTAGGGGAGTCCGAGTCCGACGAGGCCCGGTGGATAGCGGAGGAGATCCTGCGGCTGAACGACGAGCAGCAGGTGCGTCCCGGAGATGTGGCCATCTTCTACCGCACCAACGCCCAGTCCCGTGCGCTGGAAGAGCAGCTGATGCGCGTGGACCTGAAATACCGGGTGGTTGGCGGCACGCGCTTCTACGACCGCAAGGAAATCAAGGACGCGCTGGCCTACCTACGGATCCTGGTCAACCCGGACGATGACGTAAACGTGCGGCGGATCCTGAACGAACCCAAACGTGGCATCGGCGATCGGGCCGAAGGCGCGGTGGCGGCCCTGGCCGAGCGGGAGCGAATCACTTTCATGCAGGCGATGCGCCAGGCCGAGCAGGCACCGGGCCTCGGAACGCGCGGGCAGAAGATGATTGCCGCATTCGTCTCCATGATTGATGACCTGCAGACCGTGGCCGAGGGATCCGGGCCGGCAGAGGCGCTGGAAGCGGTACTGGAACAGACCGGATACCTGGAAACGCTGCGCGCCTCCAACGACCCGCAGGATGAATCACGCGTCGAAAACCTGGCCGAACTGGTTGCCGTGGTGCGCGATTACGTCAATGAAGAGCCCGAGGGCGGGTTGGAAGGCTTCCTGGAACGCGTGGCCCTGGTCGCCGACGCGACCAGATTCCTGAAGCCCCCAGCGACGCGGAGGGTGCAGCCATGGCCGCGCGGGAAGGCATGGTCACCTTGATGACCCTGCACACGGCTAAGGGGCTGGAGTTCCCGGTCGTGTTCCTCACCGGCATGGAACACGGCGTATTCCCGCACCAGCGCTCAATGACGGATGAAAAGGAACTGGCCGAAGAACGCCGACTGGCCTATGTGGGGCTAACCCGAGCCCGGGAACGGCTCTACCTGACGCGCTCGGAACAGCGCAGCCTCTGGGGACAGTCGCAGTACAACCCGGCCAGCCAGTTCCTGGAGGAGATCCCAGCCTCCCTCATCGACTGGAAGCGCGAGGGATCGGTGGGCGGATTTGGGGGCAGCTGGGGCAGCGGCTCCGGGTCACTGAACTTTGCCACCAGCCGGTACGAGCGCGGCAGCCACTGGGGCGCGGGCACCTCGGCGCCCGCTGCCAATCGGGTGGCGGCACCGGTGTCCAAGCAACGTGTCCAACAGAACAAAGACATCGTGATTCCCAAGGTGGGCCAGCAGGTCAAGCATGCCAGCTTTGGGCAGGGAACGGTGTTGGCGCTGGAAGGGGCCGGGGATAAGACCGTGGCCAAGGTGCAATTCCAAGACTCCGAAAAACGTCTGTTGCTGCGTTATGCGCCCCTGGAACTGGTCGATGGCTAGGGCGCATTCACGACCGTTGGCCACCGGCTGGGACCGAAAACACGTGACTCCGTTTTCTCTACGGCCGGTAAAACTGTGAACTATCGGAAAGTCGCGCTAGTCTGAGAGATGCGCACGGGCCAAGCGCCGGAAATCACGCCGACGTGTTGCTCTGCGCTCTCCATTGGGTGCGGTGCATTGCATCGTGCCGTGAGTCAGCTTGAACTTCGAACGAAGGACACATACCCGTGGACCTGTATGAATACCAGGCGCGCGATCTTTTCGAGGCACACGGCGTTCCCGTGCTTGCCGGCATCGTCGCCTACACTCCCGAGGAAGCCAAGGCCGCCGCAGAGAAGATTGGCGGCGTCGTTGTTGTCAAGGCTCAGGTCAAGGTCGGTGGCCGTGGCAAGGCCGGTGGCGTAAAGGTCGCCAAGACCGCCGATGAGGCCTTCGAGCACGCACAGAACATCCTCGGTATGGACATCAAGGGCCACACCGTGAACAAGGTCATGATCGCCCAGGGTGCCGACATCGCCGAAGAGTACTACTTCTCGGTGCTGCTGGACCGTGCCAACCGCAACTACCTGGCCATGTGCTCGGTGGAAGGCGGCATGGAGATCGAGCAGCTGGCCGAAGAGCGCCCGGAGGCACTGGCCCGCATCGCCGTTGACCCGCTGGTCGGTATCGACGCAGCCAAGCCGCCGAGATCGTCGAGGCTGCCGGCTTCGCCGAGGAACTGCGCGGCAAGGTCGCCGAGACCTTGCAGAAGCTGTGGGTTGTCTTCAAGGAAGAGGATGCCACCCTGGTCGAGGTCAACCCGCTGGTGAAGACCGGCGCCGGGGACATCGTTGCCTGGATGGCAAGGTTTCGCTGGATGACAACGCCTCAGAGGTCCGTCACCCGCAGCACGAAGAGCTGGAGGACAAGGCCGTAGCCGATCCGCTGGAGGCCAAGGCCAAGGCCAACGGCCTGAACTACGTCAAGCTGGACGGCGAAGTGGGCATCATCGGCAACGGTGCAGGCCTGGTCATGTCCACTCTGGACGTCGTCGCCTACGCGGGCGAGAACCACGCAACGTGAAACCGGCCAACTTCCTGGACATTGGTGGTGGCGCCTCGGCAGAGGTCATGGCCAACGGCCTGGACGTCATCCTGAACGACCCGCAGGTCAAGAGCGTCTTCGTGAACGTCTTCGGTGGCATCACCGCCTGTGACGCAGTGGCCAACGGCATCGTGGGCGCACTGAACACCCTGGCGACTCGGCCAACAAGCCGCTGGTGGTTCGCCTGGACGGCAACAAGGTGGAGGAAGGCCGCGCCATTCTGGCCGAAGCCAACCACCCACTGGTGACCCTGGCAGCAACCATGGACGAGGGCGCCGACAAGGCCGCCGAGCTGGCCAACAAGTAAGAGGGATTAGCGAACAATGAGCATTTACCTGAACAAGGACTCCAAGGTCATCGTCCAGGGCATCACCGGCGGCGAAGGCACCAAGCACACCGCCCTGATGCTTAAGGCCGGCACCAACATCGTCGGCGGCGTGAACGCCCGCAAGGCCGGAACCACCGTGACCCACGGCGAGAAGGACATCAAGGTCTACGGCACCGTGGCCGAGGCCAAGGCCGAGACCGGCGCTGACGTGTCGATCGTCTTCGTGCCGCCGAAGTTCACCAAGGATGCGGTCGTCGAGGCCATTGAGGCCGAGATTGGCCTGGTCGTGGTCATCACCGAAGGCGTGCCGGTGCAGGACTCGGCCGAGTTCTGGGCGCTGGCCCAGTCCAAGGTCGACGAGAACGGCAAGCAGATCACCCGCATCATCGGCCCCAACTGCCCGGGCATCATCACCCCGGGTGAGGCCCTGGTGGGCATCACCCCGAACAACATCACCGGCTCGGGTCCGATCGGCTTGGTCTCCAAGTCCGGCACCCTGACCTACCAGATGATGTACGAACTGCGTGACCTGGGCTTCTCCACCGCCATCGGCATTGGCGGCGACCCGGTCATCGGCACCACCCACATCGACGCCTGGAGGCCTTCGAAGCTGACCCGGAGACCAAGGCCATCGTGATGATCGGTGAAATCGGCGGCGACGCCGAGGAACGTGCTGCCGAGTTCATCAAGGCGAACGTCACCAAGCCGGTTGTTGGCTACGTGGCTGGCTTCACCGCTCCGGAAGGCAAGACCATGGGCCACGCTGGCGCCATCGTCTCCGGATCGGCCGGCACCGCCCAGGCCAAGAAGGAGGCCCTGGAGGCCGCTGGTGTGAAGGTCGGCAAGACCCCGAGCGAGACCGCTCGTCTGCTGCGCGAGGTGTACGAGGCGCTGTAAGCTGCCTGGCACCCGCACTGCGGGCCTGAAAAACCCCACTGCCTTAAAACCAATTGGTTTCAAGCAGTGGGGTTTTCCGCTGTCTTCGGCAGGTGCGGTGTGGAGGGCGTCCGCAGCAGGACGCGACGATCCCTCCAAGAGACGGATGCGGGAAGGCCCCGGCGCTGCCCCTGCGGCCCCCTCTGCGGCCGTACCGGGGACGGTCACCGTCCCCGGTGAGCGGCGCCTAGTCGCGCAGCCCGCCAGCCGCGTCGGTGTCCACCCGGAGGAAGGAGGAGCCGACCACCACGAAGGCCCCAGGAATCAGCAGCATCCGGTGCTTCGGGTTGTAAAAGATTTCGGTGAGCGAAGCGGCGACGACCCGGCGCAGCTTCTCCAGCAGGTGAACGTTTTCCAGGACGAGCTGTTCCTGCTCAGTTTCAATGACCACACTGTTGTGCTCGGTGCTGACCCTGGCAGCTAACCAGTCGTCGCTCGGGGCACCTAGCGTCTCCGATTTAATCAGGGACACGGATATGACCGCCTTCGATTCTTCGTTGTTTTGCCGAACGTCATTGTTGGCAAATGGGCGCGTGGACTGGTGCTCGCCTGTGTGGGGGACGTTTGGCACCGTGCACGCATATCGAATATAGCGCCCCGGACTGACAATAAGCTGATTTGATGACAATGTTTATCACACTGTTATGCCAAACGGTGGACTGAGCGGGCAGGCCGCTATTCCAGCAGGTCGCGGATGTCCTGCGCGGTGAGCGACTTGGCGAACCCGTCGGCTCCGTCCATGACCGTGGAGATCAGCTGCCGCTTGTTTTCCTGCAGCGCCACCACCTTCTCCTCGATGGTGCCCTGGGAGATCAGCCGGTAGACCATCACCCGGTTCTGCTGCCCAATGCGGTGGATCCGGTCAATCGCCTGGGCCTCAACGGCCGGGTTCCACCAGGGATCCAGCAGGAAGCAGTAGTCGGCCTCGGTCAGATTCAACCCGAACCCGCCGGCCTTGAGGGAGATCAGGAACAGCGGGGCGGTCCCGGCCTTGAAATCCTCAATGACCTGCGAGCGGTGTCGGGTGGAGCCGTCCAGGTACTCAAAGGCGATGCCCCGTTCGGTCAGCCGCTGGGCAAAGACCTTCAAAAACGAGGTGAACTGGGAGAACACCAGCGCACGGTGACCCTCGCTGATCACGTCCTCCAGGTTCTCGAACAGGGCATCGAGCTTGGAGGAGGAGATGTCTGCCAGCTGCGGGTCGACCAGCGCCGGATCCAGGGCGAGCATCCGCAGATGGGTCAGCGACTGGAAGATCGTGAACCGGTTGCGGTCCATATCCTGCACCAGATTCAGAATCTTCTGCCGTTCCCGGTTCAGGTGCGTCTCATACACATGCTGGTGCTCGTCGTTCAGCCGCACCAGCACCTGCTGCTCCTGCTTGGCCGGCAGGTCAAGCACCACCGACTCCTTGGTGCGCCGCAGCATGAACGGCTTGATCCTCCGGTGCAGCAGTGCCAGACGGTCCTTGTCGCCCAGCGTCTCAATGGGCCGGGCGAATTGCCGGTTGAACGTACTGGTGCTGCGGAAGAGCGAGGGAGCCACCAGCGCCAGCAGGGCGCCGAGTTCCCCCAGGTTGTTCTCCATTGGCGTGCCGGTCACGGCCAGCTTGAATGGGGCGCGGATTTCGGCCGCAGCGCGGTGCGCCTTGGTGTTGCGGTTCTTCACGAACTGCGCCTCATCCAGGATCAGGCCCGCAAACCGGGGAGCGGCGTACGCTTCGTCGTTCAGGCGCAGCAACGTGTAAGTGGTCAGCAGCACGTCATTCTCCGCGACCAGTTCGGCCAGCCGCCGCTCGGAGGGCAGCTTGCCCTCGATGCTGGTGACCCGCAGCGAAGGCGCGAAGCGTCGGATTTCCATCTCCCAGTTGGAGACCACCGAGCTGGGGGCCACGACCAGGAAGGGAGCCGGGGTGCGCTGGGCTGCTGGCAGCTGCTCGCGTGAGTGCGGGTGCTCCCACAGCTGCCGGGCATGGAGCATCAGCGCGATCGCCTGCAGGGTTTTGCCCAGGCCCATGTCATCGGCCAGGATCCCGCCGAATCCGCCGCGGTAGAGCCGTGAGAGCCAGCCGAACCCCTCCAGCTGGTAGGGGCGCAGCTCGGCCTGCAGGCCCTCGGGCAGTGTTGGAGCTCCTGCCCGGCAATGTCCAGCAGCGAACGCATCCGGGCGACGAACACATCGGCGCCGTCGATCCCGTCGGCCAGGTCGTTCAGCTCCTCGAACAGGGAAACCTGGAAGACCGAAACCTTCAGATCCGCGTCCTTGGGCTTGTCGTTGAGCATCTGGGCCTCGTCGACCAGGGCCTTGAGCTTGGCGAAGATCGGGTGGTCCAGGGAGAACCAGCTGTTGTCCGGCAACTTGACCTTCATCGCCCCGTTGCTCAGGGCCTCCACGATCGTGGAGAACGGGACCTCATGGGAGCCGACCGTGATCAACAGCCCCAGGTCCAGCCAGTCGTTCTTCTCAGAGTCCACGGCATTGATCTTCAGTTCGGGCAGCTCCGACAGCTTGCGGTAGACCGGGCGGACGCCGGTTTCGTTCAGCCGCACCCGCTGTTCTGCGCGCAACGCCGGAACCGTGTAGGAGACGAAGTCAATCAGCCCGTCGCCTGGTAGATGCGCGGATCCAGGGCATCGTTCTCCCGCCCGGTGCTTTCAAGCAGCACCCGGTTTAGCAGCGCGCGCAGCAGATCCTCCTGCGCCTGGTCGGGGACGACCTGGTCATCGGGGATTCCCGGGTAGGCGGATGGCGAAGTTGACCTCGGCCAGGTCCTCGGCGGGCCGCGCCGGGGCACCTGCCCGCTCTTGTCCTGTTCCGGCCGGGTCTTGGTGTAGTGGATGTCCACCGCCAGGTAGGGCGGCTCGAGTTCGGGCAGCACCAGGTCGGGGGAGGCGCTGCGCAGCGGGAAGCGGCGGGCCAGGCGCGGGTAGGCCGGGTGAAGAACTGCTCCTGCTCCGCGGCCGGGATCCGCAGCGGGGTGCGGTTCATGAACCAGCGCCGGTGTTGGGCTGCGATGGGCTGGGCGCTGGGTGCCAGCCAAATCCTTCGGCTGTCCTGCGGCTGCAGGTAAAAGCCGTGGTCCCCGATGGTTCCGGCGGGACTGTCCGGGTCCAACTCATGCTCCTGCCCGTCCAGGGTCAGGGTGCCGCTAAGCAGCAGGGCATCGTCCTCACGGGCGGCCTGCAGCTCGAATTCCGCGCGTGCGCCGACCTGCACCTCGGTGTCGTTGCGGGTGCCCATCAGTTCGATGCCCAGGTGCTGCGCCTCGTTGAGCATCGGCCAGAGCAGGGGTGAGGAATAGTTGTCCAAGAACAGCCAGTCCTCGTCCTGCTTGAACTGCAGCTGCGTGTTGCTGCGGGCCAGGGCGGCGAAGCGGGTAAACCAGTGGTGCTGTGAGTACAGCAGGTTCCAGCCGAAGGTCTTGTACACGATGGTGGTCCAGCGCAGCTGACCGCGCACCCAGCGGCCGTCCGCGCCGCGCACCATCGGCCGCACCCCGAGGCGGAAACGCTGGTTGCGGTTCAGGAATTGGGTGGTGCCCGAGGGCAGCCACTGCTGTTGGGCCTGGTTTTTGACGTCCAACACCAGGAACTGCAGCCCCATCGGGTTGACCGGGTCCGCGGCCGAGCGGGTCACCCCGATGGGGTTGAGCGGGTCGGCCTGTTCAAACCAGTCATCGATGCTGCGTTGCCAGCCGCGCTCCGGCTGCTCCTGCACCTGCTCCTGCGCCTGCCGGGCGGTGGCCAGTTTGTTCGCCGCCAGCACCAGGGCCGCCTCGTGGCGGCAGGGCCCCTCCACCTCACAGGTGCACTGCGCCTGGCGGATCTGCCATCCGTGGTGGCCCGTTCCAGCTGCACCCGTGGCTGGAACGTGTCGTCCTCGTCCTTGACCTCACCACGCAGTTCCGCATTATCCGCAACAAAATGCACGCCACTGACGGCGCCCGGGGTGCCAGCCAGCTGCTGGCCCAGGAAGTATGGCAAGTTTCCCAGGTAGGCAAGCAAAGTCCTGCCATCTACCTGCGGGGGTACGGCGTTGGTCATCCTCTCATCGTTTCACGTTCGGAGCTGGCAGGGAAAGTTGGGGTCATCGAATGTGCACAACACCTCCGCGCCACCGGATCCCCGCCCGCGTGCGCACCGGCCGGCGGCGCACCCGGCCG
>NZ_BAXF01000009.1:0-24447 GCF_001310435.1 Arthrobacter sp. JCM 19049
AGGAGCGGTAGCCCTTTTCCAGGCGCAGGGGACGGCGAACGCGGCCCGCCCGGCGGCGATGATGCCGTGCCGCTGCCCGGCCTGCCACAGCACGTCCCACAGGCGCTGGCCGTTCTCCGCACTGGTGTAGATCTCCCAGCCCAGCTCCCCCACATAGGACAGGCGCAGCGCGGTGACCGGCACCCCGCCCAGGTGCGCGGCGCGGGCCCGGAAGTAGCGCAGCCCTCATTGGAGAAGTCATCGTCGCTGACCAGCTCGATGACCTCCCGGGCCAGCGGACCCCACAACCCGATGCAGCAGGTGCCGCCGGTGATGTCCCGCACCTGCACCCAGCCGCCGGGCACCAGGGCGTCGTTCTGCCGGCGGGCCTCCACCCGAAAGTAGGCGGTGTCAATGTTCCCGTTGATCCCAACCTGGAAGGTGTGCTGTCCCAACCGGGCGACGGTGATGTCGCTGCGGATCCCGCCGGCCTCATCCAGCAGCAGTGTGTAGGTCACCGCCCCGACGCTCTTGGCCATGTTCCCGGTGCTCAGCCGCTGCAGCAGGGCCAGTGCCCCGGGCCCGGAAACCTCCAGGCGCTTGAGTGGGGTCATGTCGTACATGGCCACCGCGGTGCGGGTCTTGTACGCCTCCACCGCGGCCAGCGGGGAATGGTGCAGCGCGGACCAGGTGTCCCGGATCGGCGGGCGCCAGTCCCAGGGCAGCTCATCGAGGTGGCGGGCGTTGGACTCGTACCAGTAGGGCCGCTCCCACCCGCCGCCTTCCATGAAGTGGGCGCCCAGTTCCCGCTGCCGGGCATGGAACGGACTGACGCGCAGGTTGCGGGCGCCAGCCGGGGCTCCAGGGGGTGGCGCACATCGTAGATTTCCATGAAGTTCTGCTGGGCGGTCTGCCGAACGAAGCTGGGCGCCAGTTCGACCTCCTCGAAGCGGTTGACGTCGCAGTCGGACAGGTCGGTGCCGCTGCGCCCGGTGCTCAACAGCTCGGCCACCGCCTTGGCGATCCCGGCCGAATGGGTGACCCACACGGCCTCGGCCAGGTAGAAGCCTCCACCTGCGGGCACTGGCCGACCAGTGAGCCGCCGTCGGGGGTGAAGGAGAAGATCCCGTTGAAGCCGCTGGCGATCTCCGCCTCGGCCAGCTCCGGCAGCAGCGTCCTGGAGGCCTGCCAGGCCGGCAGGAAGTCCTCGACGGTGAACTGCAGGCTGGAGGGCATGTTCTCCGGGGTGTGGTCCTGGGGGTCCATCCGGGGCAGGTCCTCGATCAGCGCGGGCATCGGGCGGTGCGCGTAGGAGCCGATCCCGTAGCGGTCCCCGTGCTCGCGGAAATACAGGTCCTGATCCTGGTAGCGCAGGATGGGCAGGCTGGCGCCGTTCGGTTCGCTGTTGCGCCCCCGCAGGCCCTTGACACTGGTGGTCTTCACGTACTGGTGGGCCAGCGGCAGCAGCGGCACCCGCATCCCCACCATGGCCCCGACCTTCGCGCCCCAGAAGCCCGCGCAGCACACCACGATGTCCGCGGCCAGGAGCTCCTCGCCCACCCACACCCCGGTGACCCGGTTCTCCTGCTGCCCCACACCGGTGACCTCGGTGCGGTCCCGGTAGACAACCCCGGCGGCGCGGGTGCGTTCGATCAGCTTCTCCACCGCCACCCCGGCCAGGGCCAGCCCGTCGGAGGGGACGTAGAGCCCGCCGTAGACGACCTGTTCATCCAGCAGCGGGTAGCGCCGCTTGCATTGCCCGGCATCCAGCAGCTGGGCCTCCACACCCCAGGAGGTGGCCCAGCCGTGCTTGCGGTGCAGGTCCCGCCAACGGGTTTCGGTGGTGGCGACCTCCAGGCCGCCCACCGGGTTGAAGGCCCCCAAATCGGTCAGCTTCTGCACCGTGTAGCTGGCGAATTCGGTCATGGTCTTGGACGGGTTGGTCTGGAACACCAGCCCCGGGGCGTGGGAGGTGGAACCGCCGGGCAGTTCCAATGGCCCCTGTTCGATGACGGTGATGTCCTTCCAGCCGCGCTGGACGAGTTCGTCGGCCAGGTTCGCGCCGACGATGCCGGCGCCGATGATGATGACGCGTGAGGTGGGTGACATGGTCTTTCTCCTACTGCTGGGCTCAAATCTGGGATGTGCGGGGGATGCGGGCTAGCGGAAGATGATGGTGCCCGAGCCCTCCAGCAGCACCCGGTGTTCGCAGTGCCACTGCACGGCGCGCGAAAGCGCCTGGCATTCGGCGCCCTGCCCGGCCTGGGCCAGCGCGCGGGGGTCATGGGAGTGATCCACCCGGATCACCTCCTGCTCGATGATTGGCCCCTCATCCAGGTCGGCGGTGACGTAGTGGGCGGTGGCGCCGATCAGCTTCACTCCGCGGGCGTGGGCCTGGTGGTAGGGCCGGGCCCCCTTGAACCCGGGCAGGAACGAATGGTGGATGTTGATCACCCGGCCCTGCAGCCCGGCGGCGAGCTCATCGGAGAAGATCTGCATGTACCGGGCCAGCACCACCAGCTCGATGCGGTGCTCCTGGATCAGCTCCAGCAGCCGGGCCTCGGCCGCGGCGCGGTTGCCGGCGTTCACCGGCAGGTGCAGGTAGGGGGATCCCGGCGGCCTCGGCCATGGGGCGCAGGTCCTCATGGTTGGAGACCACCAGCGGGATCTGGGCGTTCAGCGCGCCGGTGCGCCAGCGGAAGATCAGGTCGTTCAGGCAATGCCCGGACTTGGAGACCATCAGCAGGGTGCGGGTGGGTTTGGAGTCGCGGATCTGGAAGCCCATGTTGAAACGCTCGGCAACGGGCTGGAACTGCTCGCGCAGCTGTGCGGCGCGCAACGGGGTGTCGCTGTGGAACGCGGTGCGCAGGTGCACCTTGCCGTTGACGGTGTCGTCAAACTGCTGGTGCTCGCGGATGTTCAGCGCGCCCGGCAAGGAACTGGCTGACCGCGTGGATGATTCCCACCCGGTCCCGACAGCTGGCTGTGAACACGAAGTCGTGGGAGGTTTCCTCCGTCCTGGCGGCATGGGCGGCGGGGTGGGAAGCAGGCAAATCGATCAGGGACATCGTTTCGCTCCGATGAAATACGGGATTTGTATCCAACTTATATACTAGGATGTCCTGTAGCCTAGATCACACAAAGTTCAGGGGTCAAGGGTTAATTGGCAACGAACGCGAAAGAGGGAAAATGGCGCAGGCAGTCACCGCACAACTGCACCCACGAGGTGCCTCCAAAGCCGAGGAGGCCTATGAGCGGATCCTGCAGATGCTGGTGACCCTGCAGATCCAGCCCGGGGACCCGATCCACGATGAGGAGCTGATGCGTGAACTGGGCATCGGGCGTACCCCGGTGCGTGAGGCGCTCAAGCGCCTGGAGGTGGACAAGCTGGTCATCACCTTCCCCAAGCGCGGCACCTTCTCCACGCGGGTGGAGGTCAGCGACCTGGCCTATGTTTCGGAGATCCGCCAGCAGCTCGAGCCGATGGCCGCGGCCCGCGCGGCCCGCACCGCCTCCGAATCCACCCGCGCCGCCCTGCTGGAGACCTCCCGGCAGATCGAGTGCTTCGATGCCGCCAACGCCTCGACCACCGATCTGTTGACCTTCGACGCGGCCGTGCACCGCAACATCTACCGCGCCTCGGGCAACCCCTATCTGGAGGACGTGCTGATCCGCCACAGCAACCTGGCCACCCGGATCTGGTGCACGGTCATCGACAGGCTGCCACGGGTGAGCACCCACGTGAAGGAGCACCTGGGGCTGCTGCAGGCCATCATTGCCGGGGATGAAGCCGAAGCGGCCCGCCTGGCCGGACTGCACGTGGGACAGTTCGAGCAGGCGGTGCGCACCGCGCTGCTGGACCTCTAGAAAAGATGCACGCCCGGCCAGCCAGACGGCTGGAGGGGCCGTGACGGTCTATGAATCCCGGTCGTTCCTGCTGCGTTCGCGCAGCACGCTCTCGGCGATCTGCTGCTGGTCGGGGGCGAATCCATAGAGCTTGCCTTGGGACTCGTGTACCCACCAGCGGCCGCACAAGTCCGTGGTCTGCTTTTCGGCATCATTGGGCCACCAGTCCGCGTCCAGGGTGCGCACGGTGGCGACCTCGGAGACCTGCAGATCCCTGGTGCGCCGGTCCGCGGCATAGGCCTTTGCCAGCTCCGACTCGTTCGGTTCCCCCACGATGGAAAGGCTCAGGCATTCCTGCCTGGGCAGCGGGCCGTCATAGTCCATGACGAAGATGCGCTCGGCCCCGGTGGTGCGCTGCTCCAGCTTCACGTCCCTGCCACCGGCCGGGACCCAATCGGCCAGCAGCCCGGACTTCACGCCATCCTCGGAGGTGGCCGCGCTCTTCGATTCAGCTTGTCATAGGTTTCGCCGCTCAAATCCCCGACGCTGCACCCAGCGAGCAGCAGGGAGGCGGGAATGGCGAGGGCGGTGAAGGCGAGGTACTTCTTTTTCATCATGCTTTTAGCCTATGAAGCCTAGCCCGGCGGGTACCTCGGGCGTGAGGGGGAAAAGCGCACCCCCTTCTCCGACCACGGGAGGAGTCGGCGAGCGCTGGCGGGATGAGGTCGACCAGGCCGGTTGGGCGAGCGTGGCGGCCCGGTAATCCCCGGTGAGCCCGAAGCCTGCGCTCAGCTGCGACACAAAAACGACCAGTAATGTTTAAAGCACCTCATTGAAGGTGCGAGTGATGATCTGGAAAGCTCCCGCAGGTTACGGCCCGCGGGAGCTTTCTGGTTAAGCGATGCCGGTTCCACCGGCCCCAGACCCGCGTTATGCCGTGGTGGGCTCCACGAAGCAATCCGGCAGTTCCGGCACCGGAATGATGACGATGTCATACGCCTTCCAGTCCAGCTCCTCCAGCGCCTTGCGGGCGGCGTCCATCTCCTCCACACCCACCATTGGCGAATGCGGCACCACGAAGGCCTCCGCATGCAGGACCGCGCCCAGTTCGCGTACGCGAACCCCGACCTGGTCCACCCATCCCATGGACTTCAGGCGGCTCTCAAACTCCGGGATCAGCGGGTGCGGGTCCTCGCCCTCCACGCTGGTGGCCCGGCGGTCCAGCAGGTCAACCACCGCGGCTTCGTGCTGGTCCAGCCATCCTTGAGGATGCCCGCGGAGATCACCGCGGCGGCCACGCTGTCCAGCCACCACAGGCCGATGGCGATGCCTGCGACGCCCACGATGGAGGCGGCATTGGTCTGCCAATCCGCCTTGGCCATGTAGGAGTCGGCATAGAGCAGCTTGTTGTTCAGTGGCTTGGCGACCTTCACCTTCAGCCGCCCTAGAATCACGGCCGGGGCGGCGATCACGGTCATCACCGCGATCATGATCCACCCCTGCCAGATCGTGTGCCCGAAGACGTTCATGGTGCCGATGGTCGGGTATTCCTGGGCAATCAGCGCGGAGACCGATTCGTAGGCCAGCATGCCGCCCACCACCAGCAGCGCCACTCCGGCCACCAGATGTCCGGCGCTCATGGCCCGGTGGTAACCATAGGGGTGGGTGGGGCGCCGGGTTCTGCGGGTGTAGAACAGGGCCACCAGGAAGGCCAGCTGCGGCAGCACGGAGAGCATGTCCTCCACCCATGCCGTGCGCATGGCCTGGGAATTGCCCACCACCAAGGCCACCAGGGTAATGGTGCAGGCGGCATAGCCGACGCTGATCCATTCAAGTTTCGCTGCCCGACGCAACATGTCGCGCTGCTGTTTGGGCAGGCCGGTTCCGGCTTTCAGGTTCATGGCATCTCCTGGGTTTGGTCCAGAAAGTACTCAAGCTCCCCCAGGAAGGCGTTCTCCCCGGGCGGCACCAGCAGAACCAGTTGGGCCTGCTTGCCGTCCTCCTCCGTCACGGTGCGGTAGGGCCGGGTGATCCCGACTTCCTTGCTCCACGGGGTCTTGGCGGTGATCCCACCGGCCACCATGTCAAGCTTTCCTTCCTTCAGCTGCTTGACCAGGTGCTCCTCCCCGCCGAGCGTCCACTGCACCTCGGCGTCCAGGACCTTGGCGAAGTCCTTGACCAGCCCCACTTCGTCCCCGGTGTACTGCCCGTCGCGCACATCCACGAATTCACGGTTGGGCGAGATCCCCACGCGCAGCGTGTCGTGGCGGACATCCGGCAGCGTGCCCTTGGGGTCCACCGGAATCTGGGCCGCACACCCGGCGAGCAGGCTGGATCCAAGCAGCGCTGCACCCGCAGCACGGAGGAACAGCCGCGTTCTTTTCGATGGCGACATCTGTTTCTCCTCCCGCCGCTTCTGACACTCTCGGCTATGGATTCTCACCTGCAACGTACGACAGATCCCTGCAGCCCGCAGGTCGGTGCACCGAAATCCCTGCCAATCTTCAGGCTTCCGCAGGGAAGCGCATAAGCACCTAGGACCAGCCCACCACCAGTCGGGCGGCTTCCGTTGGAACTGTGGGGTTTAATCCCGTAATTGTCTCGAAACGCTTAAGACGGTTCATCAACGTGTTGCGGTGGCAATACAGTTGAGCGGCCGCCTGCCCGACGCTGCCCGTCGTCAAATAAACACCCACGGATTCAACTAGACGACGGCGTTCCGTCTCACCACACGCCTGAAGTGCTTTCTCTACATCAGCTATTCCCGGGGCTCCAGCCTGGTTCAATTGCCTTCGTGCCATGCGTGCCCAGCCACGTACCCAGGTCATGGCGCCCTGCTCCCCGGGTTCCAGTAATTTGGCCAGTTCCAACGCGGTGTCCGCTGCACTACGCACCGCCCCTAGGGGTACTGGCTGCGCGATCATTCCACAACGTAGGCGTTCTAAAGCTACTCGAATCCGCGATGATTCCGAGCCAGGTCGAGGATCCTCGGCAAAGAACACCACGAGTGCGTCACCCCATGGGTGGCGCAGAACTGAGTTACCGACACGCTCATTGGCCAAGGCAACACGCACTTCGGCCACCTGCTCCTGCAACGCTGCTACGACAAGGTACCCGGCATCCAACGGCTGCTCAAGGTCATGAGCACCTGCTCCAAGGCCTGGTAGAAAGGTTGCGCTCCCCGAACAGCTGGGCCAAATAACCTTGACGTAAGCTCGTTTCCTCGGCTTGCATCCTCGCCATTTCAGACACGTAGGCCTGTTGCGTTTGCCCGGCATAGCCATCTACCACTTCCCAGACACGTTGGGTGTGGGCCACGATCAGCGGAGCGTCCGCGGCCGTGGACAAGGCAGTAATTTCGTCCCAAATGATTTTGAAATCCAACCGGATAGCTGTCATAAGAGCTTCAATCGGCACCCCGGCGCGTGCCCGCGAAACTCCTACGTCCATGGCGATTGCATCCCGCTGTCGCAAGTACTCAGGGTCATCCGCGTCGAGCTTCATCGCCACAATCAGGGCTTGAAATGAGGCTTGACCGGTACGGCGGATTTCGCTCAACGTCAGCGGTCCGTCTCGATAGGGATCAATGCGCATCAAGCGGTCAATGAATCGGTCAGTGAGTACCTCAACGTTCAGCGCCTGCAGTAACTCAACCCAACGCTGCTCACCATCCCTGGCTTCAAAATGCACGTCTTGTCCTCCTCCAGCTTCCCCTATACGTACATATTATGTGCTTTTGCACATTCTTCCCGGAGTAACTCGCTGTGATCTGTGTGGCGCCTCACAGCTAATGATTGACACCATGGAGCTATGACCACAACCAACGGGCACACCGGCAACACGCCGACTGCTACCCCAACAGATAGCGACTTCACCATGCCGAAGGACACGCTCGAGTCCGGAGCCACACGTCAAATCACCGACAAGGAGGCCTCCAAGGTCGCCGTAGGTGCGCTGATCGGCACCGCCATGGAATGGTATGACTTTTTCCTATTCAGCGCGGCCGCGGCACTGGTGTTCAATGTCCAGTACTTCCACAATGAAAACGCCACCGCTGCCGCGATGGCGGCTTTTGCAACTTTCGGCGTCGGCCTGGTTGCTCGCCCGATCGGCGGAATGATCTTTGGTGCCATGGGCGACAAGATCGGTCGACGCAAGGTCCTAATGATTACCATCGTGGGCATTGGCATCATCACTGGTCTCATCGGCTTACTTCCGACCTACGCCGCAATCGGTATTGCGGCTCCGATCCTGCTCGTGCTGTTACGCGTCGCCCAGGGCCTGTTTGTCGGTGGTGAATGGTCCGGTGCCATGACCATTGTGGTGGAAAATGCCCCGCTCCATCGTCGTGCACGGTATGCCGCTCTACCGCAGATTGGCTCCCCGATCGGTACGATCCTGTCCTCTGGTGGTTTCTTTCTAATCACGGTCATCTTCTCGCAGGAGAACTTCGACTCCTGGGGTTGGCGAGTTCCGTTCCTCGCCGCGATTCCCATGCTAGTCGTCGCCCTGTACATTCGTTCACGCCTAGATGAATCACCAGTGTTCACGGAGCTGATGGAACAGGGTGAAACTGCCAAGGCACCAATCCGCACCACGCTGGTGGAATCTTGGAAACACATCATCGTCGGCATGGCCGCCAGCCTGCTCGGCGTCGGCGGGTTCTATCTAGTTACCGCGTTCATGGTCTGGTACGGAGTCAATGTGCTCGGTTACTCTTCCTCTCTCATGTTGCTAGGAAGTATCGTGGCTGCCGCTGTTGAGATTCCGGTTCTGATCGTTGGCGGGCGACTCGGCGAACGCTTCGGAGCTTCCAAAGTCATCATCGTGGGCGGGCTGGTGTCTGCCGCCGTGGCGTGGCCGGCCTTCTTGATGGTTGAAAGCGGCAGCAGTGTCATGGTGGTACTTGGCATGACCGTGGCAGTGGCAACCCTGTCATTCCCGTACGCCGCATCGGGAACCGTGCTCACCGGGTTGTTCCCCGCCAAAACCCGGTACACCGGCGTTGGCTTCGCGCAGAATGCGGCGGGCATGCTCGCCGGTTTCGTCCCGCTGGTGGCAACTGGCACCGTAGCGGCTGCCAGCAATCATTGGTGGCCGGCCGCGCTGTTGCTGACCGCGTTGTCACTATTCACCGCGCTGGCGGGCGTTCTGGCTCCACGAATGAGCGTCCCCCTGCCGGGTTTCAAGCACTAGATCCCGCAAACCTTAGGTCCGTGGCCGCCCCGGGGCAGGCGAATCCTGCCCCGGGGCCGCGGGCCCTTGGCCAAGGGAAATGAAAGAGGAAAAGAAAACCATGCCATTGTCCACCCAGGTTCCCGACGCAGCACCTCCTGCTGAAAGCGGCTCCCGCATTGCGGTCGAATCCGAGTCCAGACCTCCGAACACCCACTCGGCCGGTCACCTCATCGTCAAAACTCTCCAATCCCATGGGGTGCGCCGGGTCTATGCAGTTCCTGGCGAAAGTTATCTGGATGTCTTGGACGGCCTACACGATTCAGAGATTGAAACCGTTGTTACCCGCCATGAGGCGGCGCCGGTTTCATGGCATTGGCTGAAGGCCGACTTACCGACGTCCCAGGAATCTGCATGGTCACCCGTGGACCGGGTGCCGCCAACGCCATGATCGCGGTGCACACTGCCTGGCAGGATGCCACCGCCATGGTGCTCTTCGTAGGGCTCATCCCACAGACCGACCGAGGCCGAGGGGCATTCCAGGAATTCAGCCTCGAAGGCTGGTTCGGAACCACGGCCAAAGCCGTATTTACGCTTGACGACGAGCAGCAGGCAGGCCAGTTGGTCTCGCGCGCGCTTCGGCTAGCCAGCGCGGGTCGCCCAGGACCGGTGGTCATTGGGTTGCCCGAGGACGTGTTGGTCCGCCAAAGCCCGGCACAGGTTCCCGCCCCGCTGCCCGAAGCGATCGTCAAACCCCACGATGAGCAGGTTGCACAGCTCTGCCGACTGCTCATCGAAGCCGAACGGCCCTTGCTAATCGCCGGTGGCGATCACTGGAACGCCCAATCCAGTGCCGTACTTGCTGGATTCGCCGAACAAACGAACATTCCAGTAGTCACCGACTGGCGGGCCTACGACGCCATCGATCACGTTTCACCTGCCTACGGCGGTTGGTTAGGTTATGGCCGGGGGGACAACACTCTGCGAGCCATGAAGGATTCTGACTTGCTGGTTTTTCTGGGGTGTGAGCGATCGGACGTGCTCTCGGAGGGGTACACGGTTGCGATGGATACCCCCACAGTCGTGGTGAACCCGGATCCTGATCTCTATCCACACGCCGGGCGTCTGGATGCCCACCTGCCAGTAACGCCCCTGGTCTTCTTGACCGCGGCCTTGCGGGCAACCCAAGGCGTTTCACGCGATAGTTCCTGGGCAGAAACAGTACGTGCGGCCCAGCTACGCTTCTCCACTCCCATCCCGGACGGTGGAAGCGGAGTGGATCTAGGCGTTGCCTTCGAAATCTTGCAACGACGTCTGCCAAAGGACCGGATTGCCACCTACGGCGCCGGCAACGCAACCCTGTGGGGTCATCGCTACCTCTCACATCACGGACCGGGTTCTCTCGTTGGTCCGCGCAACGGAGCCATGGGGCTTTCAGTGCCTGCCGCTGTCGCCGCCAGTTTGATCTATCCGCATCGCCAGGTAGTAGCGGTTTGCGGCGACGGGGACTTCTTTATGAACGCCCAGGAATTGGCCGTCAGCTTCGCCCACGGCGGCACCCCTCTGGTTCTGGTCGTGGACAATGGCATCTACGGCACCATCGTGGCGCACCAGCGCCAGCACTACCCCGGACGCCCCTCTGGCACCTCCATGACCAACCCCAACTTTGGGCAATGGATCGCTCCTTCGGTGGCCACGGTGAAATGGTAGAAACGACCGAACAGTTCGAGGGAGCATTGGAGCGCGCCTTGACCAGTGGGCTGCCGGCTGTGCTTCATCTGAAAACCGACCCCGAAACAATGGGACCGGGCACCACCGCACATGGTGAGGATCAAAACTGATGCGACTGGACTTGATCGTCGAAGCCCGACAGATTCTCACTTTGGACGATGCCCGACCCACAGCGACTCGAATGGGAGTGCTGGGCGGACGGGTCGTCGGTTTTGACGAGGAGCTGGAAGGATGTCACGCACGGCGAACCGAAATCTTCGAATCCGAAGTCATCACGCCAGGATTCATCGATGCACATTGCCACACCACCTGGTGGGGGCTGGGGCTCTCGGCTGTGGATCTGTCCGGGGTACGGGGGCTGGAGAATCTCTACGAATTACTGGAAAGTGAAGCTGCCAAGTTGGCAGGGCAACCGCATGCTTGGTTGAACGGAACCGGATTCAACCAAAAGGACCATGCGGGGCTTTACCCCGACATTGACCGCCTGGATGAAATAACCGGGGAACGTCCCCTCTACCTGCGTCACGTCTCGGGACATGCTGCAATCACCAACAGCGCGACCCTGAAACTGGCCGGTGCGTTGGATCCCGGTTTTCCTGATCCTCTCGGCGGAAGGATTGTCCGTGATGCTTCCGGGAAGCCGACCGGCTCATTGAAGAAGCCGCTCAGGAGCTAATCCAAAACCTCTTGCTGCCCTACTCGACTGAACAGATCGTCGAGGCATTGGATGCCGCTACCCGGCGATACGCGGCTGAAGGCATCACCTCTTTCACCGAGGCGGGTGTGGGCGGTGGTTGGATCGCCCATTCGCCTGTGGAGATTACGGCATACCAGCGCGCACTAGAGACAGGACGTCTCCATTCCAGAGCCCAGCTGATGCCGGCGCTCGCTGCCTTGAACGTGCAGTCTTCCCATGCCGAGGACGCGCACGGTACCGGAGAAGGGGCCGGGCTTTCCCTCGGAATAGGGGCGGGCTTTGGTGATGAAGATCTATCCCTGGGACCCGTCAAGGTATTCCTCGACGGATCCTTGTTGGGTGCCACGGCAGCCGTCACCGAAGACTACTGTGGTCACCGGCACAACACGGGATATCTCCTTGATGACCCACAGTTCTTCCGCGAGCGCGTAGCGGCCGCCTATCGCTCAGGTTGGCCAGTGGCGGTCCACGCCATCGGCGACGCCGCAATCGATTTGGCCATTGACATCATCGCGAACCTACAGCAGCGTTATGGCAGCAATCGGCTCCCCAATCGAATTGAGCATTTCGGCATTGCCCGCCCCGACCAGGTGACGGCTGTCGCGCAACATGGAATCGCGGTCACCCCACAAGCGTCCTTCATCGGCCCCTGGGGGACCAGTTCGCGGAGCGTGTTGGAGAACGTCGCGAAGGTTGGCTATACAGAGGTAAATCCCTGTTGGATGAGGGTGTCCTGGTCGCCGGAAGTTCAGACTTGCCGGTCGCGGACAACAACGTACGACGTGCAATGGAATCGGCGGTAACGCGGCGCACAGACGGAGGCAAGGTGCTGGGCGGTGAAGACGAATGTCTTCCCGCATTGGAGGCACTAAAGCTCTACACCATCAATGCAGCGAAGGCGACCGGGCAGGACAATAGCCGAGGCAGTCTCAGCACCGGGAAACTCGCCGATTTCGTCGTGCTCTCCGCTTCCCC
This sequence comes from Arthrobacter sp. JCM 19049, assembly GCF_001310435.1. Taxonomy (NCBI): domain Bacteria; kingdom Bacillati; phylum Actinomycetota; class Actinomycetes; order Micrococcales; family Micrococcaceae; genus Arthrobacter; species Arthrobacter sp. JCM 19049. The sequence continues at coordinate 12,404 of NZ_BAXF01000009.1, forward strand.
CTTGGAGACCCCAAGCATCTCCGACCTGCAGATCCATGCCACCTTTGTCGGTGGCAACCCCAGCTTCATCAGAACACCGGCGTTGACCGAGTAGGAGAATACAATGACTGACCCAACGATTACCGAGCTGGCAGACGCAGCGGTCGCTACGAGCCCTTGGACTTCTTGGCCGATTTCGCGTCTATGAGTCGTAATGGGGCTACCGAGCGCGGCGGCGTTGACCGCCAAGCGGCCACCATAGCCGACGGGCAAAACCGGAACTGGTTCCGGGGGCTCGTTGAAGGTCATGGATTTACGGTTCACTACGATCAGGTGGGAAATCAGTACTGCCTGCTGGAGCTTTCTCCTGGAGCTCCTTGGATCGCGGTGGGTTCACATTTGGATTCCCAGCCACTGGGTGGCCGATTCGACGGAGCGTATGGAGTACTGGCTGGCGCCCATGCTGCATTACAGGTCCAACAGCGTCTCCACAACGAGGCGCAAGAAGCAAAATTCAATATCGTCGTCATCAACTGGTTCAACGAGGAAGGTTGCCGCTTCAAACCGTCCATGATGGGAAGCTCGGTATACACCGGCAAGCTGTCAGCAGCACAGGCTTTGAATACAACGGATCCGGCCGGTGTCAGTGTCCATGAAGCACTGCAGGCTATCGGAACTATTGGAGACTTTGAGCTTCAAGTCGAAGCGTACGTAGAGATCCATATTGAGCAAGGGCGCTCGCTGGAGGATCGTGGGCTCACCATTGGCTTGGTGGAATCCACATGGGGAGCCAACAAGTACGAGTTCACCGTACACGGCGAACAATCACACACCGGCGCCACGGTCATCGCCGACCGGCACGACGCCCTGCTCGGCGCGTCAGCGCTTGTAGTCGCAGCACGGGAGGTGGCACTGGAATACTCAACTGAGGAACACATGGTCATCACCTCGTGTGGTGAATTCACGGTATTTCCCAATTCGCCAGTGGTCGTTGCCAGCCAAGTAAACCTTCTGGTCGACGTTCGCTCCACCGATCCGGAAGTTTTGGCGGCCGCCGATGCTGCACTGCATGATCGAGTTCGGCAGATCGAAAAGATGGCCAGCGTGACAATTGAGCGCGGAGCTCCCATATTTGGGGGTCGAAGCAGTACGACGAATCCGGAATCAACTTGGCGCGAAATGCTGCACAAGCGGTTGGCCTAGAGCATGGCGTTGTCCGCACCTTGGCTGGCCACGATTCCACCAATATGAAGGATATCGTACCCACGATCATGCTTTTCGTGCCCAGCGTGGAGGGTATCAGCCACAACGAAGGGGAACTGACCCAGGACAAGGACATGCTCGCCGGGGTTCGAATGCTCTCAGAAGTGCTTCATCGAGTCGTCACAGGAGAATTTGTCTAAGACCCCACCATTTTCGCAGCGTCTCGGTCGGCAGACTGAAAGCCGAAGCTCAGCGCGGACACAGAAAGCGGTCTTATTGTTTTAAATACCTCCTTGAAGGTGCGAGTGATGATCGAAAGAGCTCCCGTTGGTCTCCAGCGGGAGCTCTTTCGTTAACCGGTAGTTCCTTTCAGGCTCCCGACCGCGATCAACTCCGCACAGCTGACCACCGCCCAGGGCTTGTCGGCGCGGGTCATCAACGGCATCAGCTCGGCGCGCACCATGCGCATCACCGACTAACTGACAGGGCGGGATCACCGGTAAACACCGGGTTCCCGCCCAGCCCGGGCACAGAAACCCCGATTAGTGTTGTCAACAACCTCATTGAGGGTGCGAGTGATGATCTGAATTGGTCCCGCTGTCCATCTGGACGGCGGGACCGTTCGGTTTAACCGGTACGGTCCGGCAATGGCAAACCGGCCCTTCAGGATTGAGAGGGTACCCCCCTGAACTCAACACGCTGGCTCTCTTGCGTGTCATCACAACGCAAAAGCCGAGGCCTTCGAAGAAGAATAATGTCCTTACTATTTTGCATAAGGTTCCAAGCGCAGCCGAGGCATCAGCTCCCGAGTAAATCACCTGGCCAAGGAGATGGGCCACGCCAAAGACTTCAAGGTCCTGGAAGAGCCAGCAGCCCAGTCGGATGCTGAACGCCTCGGAGCGACCAAAGCCGGCACCGGGTGCCGCTGGCCAAACTCGTCAGCAATCACGAGCCTTGTACGGCTCCTACGAGTGGGTGCAGATTTGGTTGATGGAGCCACGCGCGGCAGAATCTCCTGTGTCTGCGTCCCGCAGGTCCCAAAACCGGCGGGCCGGCACTGGCCACCTCCAACAAGCGCGACATTGTCGATATGACCCGTGGCCCCCGTCCCCGGGTGGGTACCGTATGGGTGCATGACGTGCAGGGCATGATCCTGAGGATTTCACGGTCCGTGACCTGCTCAAAGCCTGTGGGCATCTGACTTTGGCCCAGTCCTTGGAACAGATTCAAAAGCTCACTCCTAAGCAGCGCGATGGCGTGTATGGCACGATGCGCCCGTGGTTGAACGTGCTCTCCTACGACAAGGTAACCGTGGATCACCTCGCCCAATGCAAGTGCAACGTACGTTGGCTTGGTAACCTGACCTCACTACGCTGGAAATATTAAACCTTCACCGGAGCGGCACCGCTGAAACGGCGCAACTTTACTGGAAAGCGCGAGTCATGAGTCACGCAACAGACCGGATTCTTGAACAGCTTCAAACGCAAGACGACTTACACATGCAAGCCGCGAACGAAATTGCCCAAGTAGTTGCTGCCCATATCGAAGCCGAACAGTATTTGGAGGAGGCCAAGGCCGCAGAGAGGAAAGCTTTTGCCGCTGCCCCGAAGTACGGATGGACACAAACCGAACAAAATCGCCTCTCCGAGCCGCCGTCTTCCACGCAAAAAGAGCAACAAGTCCAGCGGCTCGGACGAAGTCTAAGAACGCACAAAGTTATGGGCCGGTATTCACCTTTCGATGAGTACCGGCCCATTGCCTTAGCCGTGGTGGCGCATGTAGCTCCTGCTCACTTGTGCACAGCAAAAGCCCTCCCCGCTCCGCTGCTTTTCCTGCACACGTGGACAGCAGAAACCAATCGACCGCCCGCGCACAGGCCACAAGCTACAGTATCTGAGTTAACTCACCACAGCGATCTTGGCCTATGCACGGGCTCTGAAAAGTGGAAACGCAAAGGAACAACACCCCTACATCCTTTCCGGTTCTCCCGGTTCCCACCTATGCCGTTGCGTAGCCGAATAAGCGCTCACTCTATCCGAGGCCCCTGCATCATTCCGCCAGACAAAGACTCTATCTATCTAGTTCACGCCAACCTGGGGGGGGTGCCACCGAGGATCGATGAACCAAATTCGGAGTCAGCCAAATTCTGCGCCCGCCAGTAGTCCCCTCAATGCGCTCAAAGAGAGCACCCGCCGCCTGCTCCCCTAGATCATAAGCTGGCTGAAATACCGACGTAATAGGCGGCTCCACCAACTCGGCCCAAGGCTGGTCGTCCAGCATCACCACAGAAATATCTGTTGGAACCCGAAGGTCTCGGCGCCTAAGGACACTTAATAGATCAAGCGCCACAAGCGAGTCGGAAGCAACCAACGCTGTAGGCGGCGATGATAGATGCATTAGCTCTTCTACGAGCTGCTGCATAGCCTCACGGTCCGTGGCCCCAAAACGGAAGAGCCCAGGATCTATTTCGATCCCAGATCTCTTAAGAGCCAGGCAGATACCATCCACACGCTGAGTCACTGTCGAAAGATCAAGTTCCTGCCCAGGTACAAACTTCCGAGTAGAAAGTTTCAATGTGGAAATATAAGCGATGCGACGGTGTCCAGCGTCAATCAGTGAGTCTATGACTTGGCTGGTCACCTCAGCGATACTCATCTGCACCACATCAAGAGCGGGAACCGAAATATCTCGGTCAAAAAGTACGACCGGACGTCCGGCTCGTTCAGCATCGAGTATATGACTATGCGCGGAGCGCGACGTCGGGCATATCAACAATCCGTCCACCCGTTTATCGAGCAGCACCTTCACAGCCTTCTCTTCGTCTTGAAGAGATTCGCCGGTATTAGCCAGAACCACATCGTAATCATGATGACGCGCGACATCACTGATGCCACGGATCACCTGTCCGAAATACGGGTTTTCAACGTCTCCAACAACCACACCTATTGATTGAGACTTACCAGTATTGATACTGCGCGCCAAAGCATTGGGGCGATAACGTAGCTCCTGAGCGGCCTGCATGACGAGTTGCTTGACCTCGCTACTGACTGACCCATAGCCGCCCATGGCCCGAGCCGCCTGAGCTTTAGATACGCCGGCACGCCGCGCCACATCGGAAATGGTAACCTCGCCGGTTCCTTGTCGTCGAGCCATTTAACTTTTCCTTAACCTCTTGACCTCACTTCAAATTGAAGTGTAACTTACATCGTAATGGGATTGAGACCGGTCTCATGTTGCTTACAGAGACCGGTCTCTGAATCTCGATCACAATGTTTGGGTGGCCTGTAATCGCCCAACACCGAATGGAGAATCCATATGAAAAATCGGCTCGGTTTCCGCGCTGTTGCGGCCACGGCAGTATTGGCCTCAGCGCCTTGACCATGACCGCCTGCGGTTCTGGCAACGCCTCCGCTACGCAGGACAATCCCTACAACCTCATCCAACCCGACACTATCCGCGTGGCTAGCATCGGCGACAGTAAGCCATACACTTTCACTGATGCCCAAGGTGAGTTCACAGGCTTCGACGTAGAATTATTCACCGACGTAGCCCACCGCATCGGTGTGGAGAACGTCGTCTTTACTGGACAAGACTTCTCGGCTCTACTCTCGGCCGTAGCCAATGGTCAGTTCGACGTGGGTGTTGCTGCAATAGGAATCACCGAAGAGCGCAAGCAGACCGTTGAGTTCTCCGATGGTTACCTCGCCGGGTATTTAACCGTCTTGGCCACCCCACAGATGAACATCAACTCCAAGGAGGACCTCGACGGCAAACGCCTCGGCGTCGTGCAGGGCAGCCTTCAGGAAGCATACGCAGTCAAGACCTTCACCAACACCGACATCGTTCGGTTCCCAGACAATAACACCGCAGTCTCTGGACTCAACGCCGGATCAGTCGATGCGCACTTCCTCGACTACGAAGCAGCCAAGGACTACACCAAACAGTATGACCTGAAAAATGCCTTGAACGTACCCTCCTTTGACGCACCGGCCGGATTTGCCGTTGCCCCCGAAAACGATGCGCTGCGCGAAGCGTTGAACCAGGCCCTGTCCGAGGCCATGGAAGACGGTACCTGGAAGGAGCTCTACCAGAAGTGGTTCCCGGGCTCACCAATGCCCGAGCAATACCTGCCCAAGGCCGAGCAGACCGGCGCCGAGTCCAGCAACAACGACTCCTAGTTACCACTTTTGGTGGGGCCAGCTCAAGCGCCGGACCCCGCCAAAGGGCAAGGAATATCTATGGAATTCTTCGACAGTATCGCCAAAGCATTTCTTGACTTCGACTCAATGCTCGAGGTCCTCCCCCAGCTACTCAAAACCGGGCTAACCAACACCCTGATCATTTCGATCAGTGCAACCATCATCGGCACCGTGCTCGGCATGGGCATTGCCATTATGGGCATCGCTCAAACGCGTTGGCTTCGGATTCCGGCACGCATCTACACCGACCTCTTCCGCGGGCTGCCAGCCATCCTCACCATCTTGTTGATTGGACGCGGCTTTACCGGGATTTCTCAGAACATATTCGGCCCCTCACCGTACCCACTAGGGATTATTGCGCTCAGTCTCATTGCCAGCGCCTACATCGGCGAGATTTTCCGTTCAGGCATCCAAGCAGTAGAAAAGGGCCAGCTAGAGGCCTGCCGCGCACTGGGGATGTCCTATGGACGGGCCATGCTACTGGTCGTTATTCCGCAAGGCATCCGCCGCGTGCTGCCGGCACTGGTCAACCAGTTCATCGCCATCGTAAAAGACTCCTCTCTGGTGTACTTCCTGGGACTGCTGCCCCTGGAACGCGAACTGTTCCGCGTCGGCCAGGACGCCGCCGTACTTACCGGTAACCTCTCGCCATTGGTCGCTGCCGGTATGTTCTACCTGATCATCACCGTCCCGCTGACCCACCTAGTGAATTACATCGATCAAAAATTCCGTACAGGACGTCGCAAAGCGACTCCCCCGACCAGCGGTTGAACGAAGTCACGGAACTGGAAGTCTCAACGCCAGGAGCCGAGCATGAGCGCGACCAAGGAATTTCAGGGTCCTCACTGAAACTGACCGATGTGACCATGGCCTACGGCGATATTGAGATTCTGCACAATATCAATCTGGAGGTCGCACCAGGCACCACCACTTGCATTATCGGGCCCTCCGGATCGGGTAAATCCACGCTGCTGCGCGGTATCAACCGACTGCATGAGCCCAAGCACGGCGACGTGCTCGTCAACGGCTCCTCAATTCTTGGAGATCGCCCCGACGAAGTGCGCAAACGCATCGGTATGGTGTTCCAGCATTTCAATCTCTTCCCGGATCACACGGCCTTACAGAATGTCGCGCTGGCCCCCTGGAAAGTCAAGGGAATGAACCGGAAAAAGGCCGAAGACCTGGCCGCTAGACGATTGAACGAAGTTGGTCTAGCTGAACGCAGTGACCACCGGCCAAGAGATCTGTCCGGCGGTCAGCAACAGCGTGTAGCTATCGCCAGGCTCTAGCCATGGAACCGGAAATCATGCTCTTCGACGAAGCCACTAGCGCACTAGACCCAGAACTTGTCAAAGGCGTACTCAACCTCATGGCTGATCTGTGTCAACGCGGCATGACTATGGTCGTGGTCACTCACGAAATGGGCTTTGCCCGCAAGGTGGCAGACCAGGTGGTGTTCATGGATGAAGGAGAAGTCATCGAATCAGGGCCCCCTGAAGACCTGTTCAATTACCCAAAATCCGGCCGCCTGCGCCGTTTCCTAGACGAGGTACTTTAAAATGACACCTACCATCCGTACCGCCATCATCGGTTATGGCGTCTCCGGTAAGATCTTCCATGCGCCGTTGCTGGCAGCCAACCCAGACTTCGAGATCTCGGTCATCGCAACATCTGATCCCGAACGTCAGAAGCAAGCTGCCCAAGAATACCCACACGCCACCATTGTGCCCAGCTACCGGGAGGTGCTGAATGCAGCGGACCATCTGGATCTACTGATCATCGGTACCCCTCCGCAGACTCATTTCGATATCGCCCGGGCGGCACTCGAACACGACCTGAACGTGGTCATCGACAAACCCTTCGTCGTGCACAGCGCACAGGGTGAAGAACTCCTAGACCTAGCCGCCGAGCGAGGACTGACTCTCACGGTCTACCAAAACCGTCGGTGGGACGGTGATTTCCTCACCGTCAAGAAGCTACTTGCGGACCAAGCGCTGGGCACCGTCCACACCTTCGAGTCACGTTTTGAATGGTTCAAACCCCAAGGAATGCGTGGCTGGAAGGCCGAGCTGCCCCCTCAGGAAGGCGGGGGCATTCTCTACGACTTAGGAACCCATCTGATTGACCAGGCAATAGAGCTGTTCGGCCCGGTTGAAAAGGTACAAGCCTCCCTACGCGCGCTGACCGATCAGGCCAACGCCGAAGAAGACGCGTACCTCCTGCTCCACCACAGCGCGGGCACTCAGTCCCGACTGACCATGAGCAGCCTGAACGCCGCCGCCGGCGCGCGATTCCAACTGGCCGGAAACGAGGGCGCCTACACCAGCTATGGCCTTGACCCGCAGGAACCGCAGCTGGCCTCCGGCATGGGCCCAACACACGCCGAGTACGGAAGAAAGCCGGAAGAAAACTGGGGTCAGCTGGTGGATAACCATGCCCCTCGTCCAGTGCCCACACTGCCCGGGGACTACCCGCAGTTCTATCGCGCTTTAGCAACCTGCTTGCGCCAGGCCGGGCCGATCCCGGTTGATCCGCGGGACAGCTTAAGCGTCTTGCGCCTCATTGAGTCCATCCACCACGATACGGCCATCGAATAGTCCCTGACCGTCTGGACCACAGAACCACTTAACTCTGAAGAAAGCACAACCTCATGCCCTCATCTTCCTCTGCAAAGCACGTAGCGATTATCGGCGGCGGTATCCTCGGCATCTCCACAGCCATGCACCTGGTACGCTCCGGCGCCGAAGTCACTCTGGCCACCTCAGGTCCCCTGGCCGACGGCGCCAGCAGCCGATCCATTGCGTGGCTCAACTCCTCCGGAGCCCGCTCACCCGAGTACCACTACCTGCGCATGCTAGCCATGGACCGCTACCGCACCTGGAGCTACCGACACCCCGAAAGCCGCCAATACCTCCGCTTCGACGGTGCCCTGAAATGGGCCGCCCCAGGTGAAAGCTTCCGCGACACCTACGCCTTTGAACGCTCCGGAGGCTACGACTCCCGATGGGTCACACGCGAGCAAATCACCCAGTTCGCACCCGACGTTAATGCTGCAGCCGTCGCCGATGAAGGCGCGATTTATAACCCCGGCGAAGGATGGGTGAACCTGCCCGACTTCGTTCCCGCGCTGGCGGCCGAAGCCGTGGCCCAAGGGCGAAAATCATCGAGAACACAGGCCACGCAACAGTCACCGTCCGCGACGGGCGCGCCGTAGGAATCACCCTCGCTGACGGCAGCACCATCGACGCCGACGAGGTGGTACTCGCCACCGGTGGTGAGGTACCGATCCAACTCGCGGAACTCGGAGTCACCATCCCGGATGCCACCCCAGCAGCCTTCGTACTTTTCACCGACCCTATCGATCTAAAAGTACACACCGTATTGAATACCCCACGAGTTGCGGTGCGCCCCACTCCTGATGGACGCCTCGTACTCGACGCCGACTGGTCAGAGCAAGCTGGTGGTCGAGCCGGATGGTAACTTCACAGTCCCAGAAGACGTGGTGCAGGGCCTACTAGAGGAAGCCTCGAAGGTGCTCGCCGGAAACCCCGTACTAACTGCCCAAAGCGTCGGAGCCGGACTCAAGCCGATCCCTGGTGATGGCGAACCGGTAGTCGGTTCCGTCCCCCCAATCCACGGACTACACACCCTCTTCACCCACTCCGGAGCGACCCTAGGATTGATCCTCGGTGAGCTACTTGCGGAGGAAATCGTCACCGGCAAAGCCCACCCGATCTTGCGCACTTTCCACCTCAACCGTTTTCAAGAACATACATCTGAACGCGCCATCGGAACCGGCGCCTGGGAACCAGTCAAATAATAATTCTGCCACTACTAATATCGGGCCCCGCGCTCCCACCGGGCGACCCGCGGATATACTCGGACGACGCTTTCCACCGCCGCACCAAACGAGTCGTGCCGTAGAGCCATTTGGGGCCGTGTCAAGCCCCGGGTTTGGTAGAGGCTCCTTTTCTTGTTTTTCCTACGCTGCTTCCGCAGCCGTGCCAGGCCGTCCGATCCACTGTTGATGGACGTCGGCCGGCGACCTGTACCCGAGTGCCGAGTGCAGCCGCCGGGAGTTGTACCAGCCAACCCACCGGGAGGTCTCGGCCATGACCTCGACCTGCCCGGACCACTCACGCCGATCAATCAGTTCCGCCTTGTAAACAGAGTTCAGCGCCTCGGCCATGGCGTTATCGTACGAATCCCCACGGGAACCAACCGAGGCGACGACCCTCGACTCGGCCAACGCCTGCCCATACCTAATGGACCGGAATTGCACGCCCCTGTCGCTGTGATGGACCAGCCCGGTCACGTCCTCGCCATCCCTGTATTTCCTGGCCAGAGCCATCATCAACGCGTCCCTGGCCAAGGATTCGCGCATATGGTTCGTCACCTGCCAGCCCACGATTTCACGGCTGAACACATCGAGGATGAACATCGCATAGACCCACCCAGCCTGGTCCGCACATACGTTATATCAGCCACCCAGAGCCGGTTGGGCGCTGCAGCCGTGAACTGACGATCCACCAGATCCACGGGGCATGCTTCCGGATCCGCAGAGCGGGTCTTGGGCTTCTTCCGCTTGCGCCGCACCCCGTCAATCCCGAGCTTTTCATCAGCCGCTGCACAGTGCACCGGACGATGGGACCGAACGCTTCGGCATGCTCATGGTTCATGGCATGCCACATTTTCCGCACCCCGTAGCAGGAATAGTTCTCTTCATAGATCGCAAGAAGTTTCGGCATCAGCTGCTCGTCGCGCACGCTGCGGGCCGAAGGCGGTCGCTTCTTGAAGGCGTAGTACGAGCTCACGGCAATTTGCGCGCGGGTTCCCTGCAACGCGCGGATGATCGGCTCGACCCCGAGCTCGTCCTTGTGCTGATCGATAAAATCAACAATTACTTCGAAGGGCGGTCGAGCTCCGCCGCGAAGAAAGTCGCTGCTTTCCTCAAGATCTCGTTGGCTCGTTTGGTTTCAGCCAGCTCAGCACGCAGCCGCTTGTTCTCAGCTTCCAAATCAATCGACTGCTCGGGCAGAGCAGCACCGCCTGTCTTATGTCTGCGGACCCAGGCACGCAGCGTCTCGCTGCTCAGGCCTAGCTCCTTGGCGACTCGCGTTATGGCGCCATTGGATGTGTCAGGATTCGACTGGGCATGAAGCACCAGCTCGATAGCGCGGGTCTTCAGTTCATCAGAGTATCTGATCGGCAAGACAGAAGTGTTCCCTTTCCAATTTCCTTGCCTCTATTAAACCCGGAGCGATTCAGTGGCCGATCTGGCGGCGTTGCCAAGGGGTCGGGCGATCCTCACCAGCTCAGGCCTGCCAGCAGGGCTTATCGAGCTACAGCACTACTCGACCAAACCCTACGGGGAAGATGTGAAACTCTCGTAGGACTATTACGATTCGAAAGCTTTACGGGTACCGTAATCCGTGTAATGCGAAGTACACTATTTAGTAACGCAGAGGCACAAAAGGATTCCAAGCCCTACTCGCTAAGGAGGAACGATTCTATGAAAACCACCTGGAAGCAACGATTGACGGCGGGAACGCTAGCACTAGGGATAGCTCTCGGCGGCGGCGCAACGGTAGCCGCACCCGCACACGCTGGGCAGATCGCTATCACCGTTAATCACACGGTAACCGGAAAGACCGCCCAAGAGTGCAAGGCGAAGTTGAATTACTGGATGAAAAAGACGAGCGCCGACCCGATGAAGTGGAACGTAAAGAAAAAATCCAGTTGCACCTGGAAGGCCAGGAACAAATACGAGGGAACATACTCCTACAAGAAATTCATCTGGAGGTAGGGCGAACTAAAGCTGGCCAACGAACTTCGCTGGCCAGCTTTTTGCTGCTGTTAAACCAATGAACGGAAGTATCCGTTCGACGCTTCCCGCACCGGGAACATCTCAGGTCGCACTGAGCGCATCACCTTGTCAAACACGTGGAACGAACCGTCGTGGGCTGTGAGCCTGTCCCTCACACACCGCCTCACGTGGCGTGACCATACCTGCCTGGTGATCAGCATTGATTCCACCGGTGAATCAGGGCTGCTACAGCAGAAGGGTACACACGAACCCATGTTGAGGGCCACAGACGTGAAGATCTGACTCAAGGCACGCTTCAAGAAGTAGCGTGACGAAAAGCTGGGTGGAACCAAAATGGCACCCCCAGCCAATCACAGTGCTTACGGTTACGGGAAATGCCCCTCGGGTGCGTTGTTGACCGGGAACGGTTCGGGCAGCTCTGGGTGCATCACTTTGTCGTACGCATGGAACGGCCCGTCCTCGCTCGTGAGCACGTTCATCAGCGGATAGAAGTAGTCCCGGAAGTAGTTCAAGGTCGCCTGAACACCTTCAAGCCGTGAACGCTGGAACCATCAGACCTTCGCCGGATCGGCCCCGCTGAGACGGTGCAACCCTACTGGAAGGTGCCAGCCATGAAACGACCTGCGCATGCAAGCCGCCGACGACATTGCCCAAGCCGTTGCCGCACGCGTGGAAGCCGAACAGCAACTAGAACAAGCCAAAGCCGCAGAAAAGCAAGCTTTCACCGCTGCCTTGAAAAAGGGCTGGACTCAGACCGAACTGAATAAGATCGGCGCCCCCTCCCGTCGCCGACCGCGCAAAAAGCCAACGAAACGACCCCAGCAGCCGAAAGTTAA
>NZ_BAXF01000010.1:0-23198 GCF_001310435.1 Arthrobacter sp. JCM 19049
ACCTAGAGCCGATAGCGTCTCAAGGTGCTCGTGAACGTCTGGGAAGGGCTTCCAGGCGCTTCGAACCCGGGATTCGCAGCTTTGCACCCAGCCTGTCAGCGCCAAGGCATCTGACGCCGGAACTGAAGCGAGGTCATACCTCCGCTGTACGCGCAGAATACGTTGTTCAAGAAACGTCAGTTCTCCGGCCATGTAGCGCATAGGCGTGGGCTCCATCATCGGCAAAGTCGCCAGCAATCTGTAGCCGCAGCGCGTGGTTCACGACGCAGAAATCGTCGTGAACCACGGCCAGGAACCCGTCGACCGCAGCACTACGCAGATCTACGAGCGTATCGTCAACATCAAAAAACGCCCCCGACGACTCCCGAAAGAACGGGAGCGTCGAGGGCGTCGGCTGTTTCAGCCGCAGCGGCGATAACCGTTTCTAGCGGCCTTCACCAAAGGCCCGAAGCCGATTGAGGCTTGATTCCCTGCCCAGGATCTCCATGGACTCGAACAGCGGCGGTGAGACCTTCTTGCCGGAGACCGCCACGCGGGCCGGACCGAAGGCATGACGCGGCTTCAGTTCCATCTCCTCGACGAGCTTTGCCCGCAGGCTTCCTGGATTGCCGCTGCACTCCACTCGGTGAGCGGCTCCAGTGCCTGGATGGAGGCCTGGACAACCTCGCCAAGATTGGCCGGCATGCCCTTCAATGCCTTCTCATCCACGGTGATCTGCTCGTCGGCCAGGAAGAGGAAGGCCATCATGTCGGCCGCTTCTCCCAGCAGGCCCACACGCTCCTGGACCAGTGGTGCTGCAGCATCCAGGATCTGCGCCTCCCGCTCGCTCAGTTCCTCACCGACCAGGCCCGCGGCCTGCAGGTAGGGAACAAGCCGGTCCCTGAAGTCCTGCGGCTCCAGCATGCGCACGTGGGTGCCATTGATGGCTTCGGCCTTCTTCTGGTCGAAGCGTGCCGGGTTGGAGAGCACGTCCTTCACGTCAAAGGCCTCAATCAGCTGCTCCCGGGTGAAGATGTCTTCATCCGCGCTCAGCGACCAGCCAGCAGTGCCAGGTAGTTCAGCAGCCCTCGGGGATAAAGCCGCGTTCCCGGTGCAGGAAGAGGCTGGATTCCGGATCACGCTTGGACAGCTTCTTGTTGCCCTGGCCCATGACGTAGGGCAGGTGACCGAAGCGCGGCATGTACTTGGCTACGCCAATGTCATGCAGCAACGCGTAGAGGGCGATCTGGCGCGGGGTGGATGAAAGGATATCCTCGCCACGCAAGACGTGGGTGATCCCCATCAGCGCATCGTCGACCGGGTTCACCAGGGTGTAGAGCGGCTTCCCATTGGCGCGCACCACCACGAAGTCCGGGACCGAGCCCGCCTTGAAGGTGATTTCCCCGCGGACCAGGTCAGTGAAGCTCAGATCGGTGTCGGGCATGCGAACGCGCAACACCGGCTCGCGGCCTTCTGCCTTGAACGCGGCAACCTGCTCATCGGTCAGCTCGCGGTCAAAATTGTCGTAGCCGAGCTTGGGGTCACGACCGGCAGCTCGGTGGCGGGCCTCAATCTCCTCCGGGGTGGAGTAGGACTCGTACAGATGACCGGCAGCGCGCAGTTTGGCAATGACATCCTGGTAGATGTCGCTGCGCTGGGACTGGCGGTACGGCTCGTGCGGTCCGCCGACGTTCACCCCTTCATCAGTCGATGCCCATCCAGTCCAGCGCGTCCAGCAGCTGGTTGTAGCTTTCTTCGGAGTCGCGGTTGGCGTCGGTGTCTTCGACACGGAAGATCATCTTGCCCCCGGTGTGCCGGGCGTAGGCCCAGTTGAACAACGCGGTGCGGATCAGGCCTACGTGCGGAGTGCCGGTTGGCGAGGGGCAAAAGCGAACCCGGACGGGAGTGTCATCGGTTACTGCGGGAATCAGCGATAGATCAATCATGATGACTTCATTCTATGCCCACTTCTACGGGCCGCTCCATTCTGCGCTAGAAAGGGCGCAAAGAGAAGCAGGACCTCTGGTTATCCACCTAAAGGTCCTGCTCAAATTTTTCACTTAGCGTCGTAAAGCGCTGAAAGCTTCAATTCTCAGCGACGGAAAATGTTGCCAAGACTACCGATCTCTTCGACCTCGACCTCAACGCGGTCCCCCTCACGCACCTCTCCCACGCCTGCAGGAGTTCCTGTCAATATCACATCCCCCGGCAACAGCGTGAAGGCTTCAGAAGCTCGGGCAACAAGTTCGTGAACTGACCAGATCAGTTCGTTCGTGGAGCCGTCCTGCTTCACCTCGCCATTGACCCTGGTGACAATCCCAACGTCGTCAGGATTGTCCAGCTCGGTCTCGATCCATGGGCCAGGGGGCATGAACCATCAAAGCCCTTGGCGCGAGCCCACTGCAGGTCGCTGCGCTGGGCATCCCGGGCGGTTAGATCGTTTGCCGCCGTGTAGCCGAAGATGACTTCGGGCACTTTTTCCACGGGAACGTCTTTGCAAATGCGTCCGATCACCACGGCCAGCTCCCCCTCAAAGGAGACTTCGTCGGAAAACGAAGGAAGCGTGACCGGTTCATTGTGTCCCACCACAGAGGTGTTGGGCTTGAGGAACATGATCGGCTCCGGCGGTACCTCATTGCCCAGCTCTTCAGCGTGTTTGCGATAAGTGCGTCCGAAGGCCACCACCTTTGAGCGAGGAATGATGGGGGCCACCAGGCGGACATCGTCGAGCTCGTGGCTTTGTCCGGTCGGTTTGATGCCTTGGAAGAACGGGTCGCCCGCCAGCGTGTGGACTTTTTGCTCTTCGACCACGCCGTACAGCGGATCAGCGTCTACTACGAATCGTGCAATGCGCATTGCTTTACCTAGTTACTTTCTTTGGCTTTCTTGGGATCTGAGACGCGTCGCGCCGCCAGAAGCAGCTCGTCATTAATCTGCTCATCGGTAGCTGAAGAGTCCTCGTCCGGGAAACCGGTGGGATTGTTCTCCTGCCAACGCCACATGTCGCGGACCATCTGCTCCAATCCACGCTCGGATTTCCAGCCCAGCTCGAGCCGCGCCTTAACTGGATCAGCATAATTTTCAGCGACATCCCCGGGCCGACGCTCAACGATTTGATAGGGAATCTCTTTCTCCGCTGCCCGTCCAAAGGCCTCGATCACCTCCAGCACGCTGGAGCCTTCACCCGTCCCCAAGTTCCAAACAAAAGATCCGGTGCGGTCTGAAAGATAGTCCAGGGCGGCCAGGTGTCCGGACGCCAGGTCGACGACGTGGATGTAGTCGCGCACGCCGGTGCCGTCCACCGTTGGATAGTCTCCGCCGAAGACGTTGACCTGCTCACGGCGTCCGATCGCTACCTGTGCCACGTAGGGCATGAGGTTGTTCGGGATTCCCTGGGGGTCTTCCCCGATACGTCCCGACTCGTGGGCCCCTACCGGATTGAAGTAGCGCAGGGCGGCAATGGACCATCGGTCATCTGCCGCCGCAAGCTCTTCAAGCATCTCTTCGATGTGAAGCTTGGTGCGCCCATACGGGTTGGTTGCGCTGCGCGGGGTGGATTCCACCAGGGGAAGCTCGGTCGACTCGCCGTACACCGTGGCCGACGAACTGAAGACCAGCTGACGGCATCCGGAAAGTTCCATGGCGTCCAACAGATTCAAGGTGCCGGTGACGTTGTTGCGATAGTACATCAGGGTTTTGAGACCGACTCACCGACGGCCTTCAATCCGGCAAAATGTATTACTGCATCGGGAGCTGCTTCAACGACAACCTCGTTTAGGCGATCAGCATCCAGCAAATCAACGTTGAAGAAGCGAGGGGCCCGACCGGTGAGGGCAGAGACACGACGCAGCGATTCAGGCGAGGAGTTGCTGAAGTTGTCGACAACGTACACCTCGTGCCCTTCTTCGAGCAACAATAGAACGGTGTGGGAGCCGATGTACCCGGCTCCACCGGTGACAAGTACGCGCATCGTATTCCTTTAGCTTCGCGGACGAATGGCTCGGACTTCAAGGAAAAGCCCGAGCCATTCTATCGATATTGCTTGCTCGTTAGGCCAGCTGCTCCAGCCAACCGTGGCGGTCTTCCATCGTTCCCAGCTGGATGCCCAGCAGTTCTTCACGAATGGCCATGGTGACTTCCCCGGCAGCGGCCTGAGGATCCCCAATGATCTCGTCCCCATTCTTCAGAACACCGATCGGGGTGATCACGGCCGCGGTTCCGCAGGCGAAGACTTCGCTGATGTCACCGCTGTTGACTCCTTCACGCCATTCATCCAGGGTGATGGTTCGTTCCTCGACCTTCATCCCGCGGTCCTTGGCGAGCTGCAGCACCGATTCACGGGTTACGCCCTCCAAAATGGTTCCGGTGAGAGCCGGGGTGACCAGTGTTCCATCCTTCATGACAAAGAACACGTTCATTCCACCAAGCTCTTCGACGGCATTGTTGTTGAACGGATCCAGGAAGAGAACCTGCTTGCATCCGTTGGCCTCGGCTTCCATCTGGGCGACCAGGGAGGCTGCGTAGTTGCCACCGCACTTGGCATTGCCGGTGCCGCCGCGACCGGCGCGGGCGTACTTGGTGGAGACCCAGATGGACACCGGCTTCAGCTCGCCGCCGAAGTAGTTGCCGGCCGGCGAACAGATCACGCGGTAGGACACTTCACGTGCTGCCCGCACTCCGAGGAAGGCCTCGGTGGCTATCATGAACGGGCGAATGTACAGCGACTCGCCTTCTTCGGAAGGAACCCACTGAACATCTGCCTTCACGAGCCTGCGCAGGGACTCCACAAACAGCTCTTCATCGAGCCGCGGAAGAGCCAGACGGGCCGCGGAGCGGTTGAGGCGTGCGGCGTTCTTGTCGGGCCGGAAGGTCCAGACGGTGCCATCTGCGTGGCGGTAGGCCTTCAGGCCTTCAAAGATTTCCTGCCCATAATGCAGCACCGAGCGGCCGGATCCAGGGCAATGGGCCCGTAGGGTTCAATCCGTGCATCATGCCAGTTGCCGCCCTCGCCATTTTCGTTGGCGGTCCAGTCAATCACGGCGGTGTGATCCGTAAAGAAGTCACCGAAACCCGGGTTCGCCAAGATGCGGGCGCGCTCTTCGTCGGTGGCGCGATTCGTTGAGAGATGTTCGGTGAATTCCATATCGACCTAGGACTTCCTTACTTCGGTGACGAAAAACGGGTGCCCACGCCTAAAGCGGAACACCCGTTCGTGGTTGCGCCCATCAGGGAAGATTCACTTCGCCAGCTGGGCTTCTATGTGTAGCTTATGCCAGCAGTGACACAATTGCATCGCCGATTTCGGCCGTGGTGCGCTGATCGGTCAATTCCTGCCGTGAGGTGATCTCTTTTTCGACAGCCTGCTCAACCGCGGCGGCTTCCTTGGATAATCCCAGGTGGTCAAGCATCAACGACACGGACAGGATCGCTGCCGTGGGATCGGCTTTCTGCTGCCCAGCGATATCCGGCGCAGAGCCATGCACCGGCTCGAACATGGACGGATAGGTCCGGTCCATGTTGATGTTGCCGCTGGCGGCCAAGCCAATGCCCCCGGTGATGGCGCCGGCCTGATCGGTCAGGATGTCGCCGAAAAGATTGTCGGTGACAATGACATCGAACCGCGAGGGGTCGGTGGTCAGGAAGATGGTGGCGGCATCCACGTGCAGATAATCGTGGGTCACCTCCGGGAAGTCCGCCGCTACGGCCTCGGCCGTACGACGCCACAAGTGTCCAGCATGTACGAGGACATTGTGCTTATGCACCAGCGTTACGTGCTTGCGGGAGCGTGCCGCAGCTCGGGTGAAGGCATCACGCACCACGCGCTCCACGCCATAGGCGGTGTTGACCGAAACTTCGGTGGCAATTTCGTGGGCCGTATTCGTTCGTACCGATCCCCCGTTGCGACATATGGTCCCTCGGTGCCTTCCCGCACCACGATGAAGTCAATGTCGCCAGGATTGGCCAGAGGACTCTCAATTCCCGGGTACAGCTTGGCTGGCCGCAAGTTCACAAAGTGATCGAGGGAAAAGCGCAGCTTGAGCAGCAGTTCGCGTTCAATAAGCCCGGAAGGGATGCGTGTATCCCCCGGCGCGGCACCGACGGCTCCGAAGAGGATGGCGTCGTGCTTCTTGATTGACTCCAGGGTTTCCGTGCTCAGGCTTTCCCCTGTGGCCAGCCAGTGCTCGGCTCCCAGTGCGTAATCCGTGAGTTCGACCTGCGTGGCGCTGGCGTTGGTGGCAACTTTCAGAACCTTAACGGCTTCGGCGACAACCTCGGGCCCGATGCCGTCCCCGGGTATGACTGCAATATTCAATACGTTTCCCATGTTTAGATCCTAACCGGCGGAATCCAACATGTGAGAAGTCGTCTCAATATATGAACTCAGTTGTAATCTCCTCTCATTTTCAACCCTGGGCATGAGGTTTGGTCTGCTTCTGTTCAGTACCCTGAGAGGAACAGTAGGAAAATCACGAGTGGGCACCTTTTCTTGGAACTCTTAAGTCTTCACCGGCGCATCGATCAGTGGGTGCGGGACAACCCGTATCGCGTGGACGCCATTGCCGGGTCCTTCTACACACTCTTCTGCGTATCCGGCAGCTTCGGCCTGGTCTACGGAGTGGGAACATCCGTTGTTGTTCTGATTGCGTTCCTACAGTCGGCGCCGCTGATTGTCCGACGACGCTTTCCCTGGCCAGCCACTGTAGTTGTCGTTGTCGGCCACCTTTTGCAGCTGTTGCACGGCAACTACTTTTTGCCCTCGCAATTTTCAGTGCCAATCCTCGTCTACACCATGGCCAAATACGGCAAGCGCTGGCAGTCGCTGACCACTCTGGGCATAGGGATCTTCGGCGCGCTGGCGGCAACTGTGCGGATGTTCTCCAATCTGCCCTATGCTCAGCCCCTCTCCTTTGACACCTTCGTATCCTTCGTGGGGCTCTCCTTGATTGTCCTGGTCTCCTGGACGTTTGGTGACTTGGCAAGGACACGCAGACTGACAATGGATGCCCTGCGCGACCACGCCAAGCGGCTGGAACTGGAACGCCAGTACGAACGTGACTTGGCGGCCTCCGACGAACGAAACCACATTGCCCGGGAAATGCATGACATCGTGGCCCACTCACTGTCGGTCATCATTACCCAGGCCGACGGTGCACGTTATGCCGCCGCGAAGGATCCGCAGGTCGCCATCGACACGTTGAAAACCGTCGCCGACACGGGGCGTTCGTCATTGCGGGAGATGCGGCGCCTGCTCGGAGTACTCCGAACGGGCCACGGAGCAGACAATCGGCCACTGCCCACGCTGGCAGATATCCCTGATCTAGTTGGCACCGTCAGGCGCGCGGGCTTGGAAGTGGGTTTGGCGTTGCAGGGAACGCCGCGACGCTCCCTTCCCGCTGGCGCAGAGCTCACCGGGTATCGCTGTGTGCAGGAGGCTCTGACGAACGTAGTCAAGCACGCTGGCGCCAGCGCGAGCGCCGAAGTTTCCCTCTCCTGGGGAACACGAGGCCTGGATATCAGCGTTGAAGATGACGGACGAGGTGCCGGAGCCCTATCCAGTGAAGGTACCGGACAGGGGTTACGAGGCATGGCCGAGCGGGTTGCCCTATACGATGGGGAATGCGCGGCCGGCCCGGAACCGGGTGGAGGTTTCAAGGTCTCAGTTTTCATCCCTTACTCGGAGGACTAAAAACACGTGGGCGATACAGAGCAAATCAAAGTCGCATTGGTTGATGACCAGCTGCTGGTGCGTAGCGGCTTTCGAATGTTGATCAACTCCCAAGACGACATGCAAGTGATCGCGGAGGCCGCCAATGGCCGGGAGGCGTTGGCGTCGACGCTGTTGCCTACCGCTGATGTGATCCTCATGGATGTACGAATGCCGGAGATGGACGGCATAGAGACCACAGAACACCTTCTCCACGGAGAAAAGTACCCGGGAGCAGCTCCGAAAGTCATCGTGCTGACGACTTTCGATATGGACGAGTACGCACTCAATGCCATTCAGGCCGGCGCCAGTGGGTTCCTGCTCAAAGATGCCCCTCCGGAGGAACTTCTGGAGTCCATTCGAACTGTGAATCGAGGCGATGCCGTGATCGCGCCGTCCACCACCCGACGCTTGCTAAACCACATGGCGCCGATTCTGAAACGCAATGCGCAGCCTAATGCCAACCTGCAGGCTCTCGTTGATTCCTTAACCCGACGGGAGCGCGAAGTCTTCGAAATGATCGCCGCCGGACGATCGAATCCTGAAATCGCGCAAGATCTCTTCCTATCTGAAGCGACCGTGAAGACCCATGTAGGACATATTCTCTCTAAGCTCGGAGCGCGTGATCGGGTTCAAGCTGTCGTCATCGCCTACCAAACCGGCGTAGCTACTCCCTGACGGTAATGTCACTACGCAATGTAAATCGCAGCCCATAAAGATCCAGCCCTGGCGAGGATGCCAGGGCTGGATCTTTATCTTGCGGAGTTTACTTGGGCTCTTCGTACCTCGGGAACACCGGGCTCGGTGCCGGCAACTCGGTCCCCGGAACGAGCGCTTTGTCGAAGTTCTCAAAGGTGCGGGCAGATCCGCTACCCACAGCCAAGAGATCCATCATGGCCGTCATGGTTTGGGGCAGTACCGGCTGCAGAAGGATGGCGACCTGGCGGACCACTTCGAGGGTCACGTAAAGCACCGTTTCCATGCGGGCCGGGTCGGTCTTCTTCAGCTTCCACGGTTCTTGTTCCGCGAAGTAGGCATTGGTATCACCCAAGACATGCCAGATCGCCTCCAGAGCACGGCTGAACTCCTGCCGTGCGAAGTAGTCACGAGTGGTGTCCAAGAGCGCGGCGGCGGCATCCAATTCAGCTCGGTCAGCATCGCTGAACACCCCTGGATTCGGTACCGCTCCCCCACAGTTCTTGGCCACCATGGACAGTGAACGCTGTGCCAGGTTTCCGAAGTTGTTGGCCAGATCGCTGTTGATTCTTGCAACGATCGTTTCGTGGTTGTAGCTGCCGTCGGCACCGAACGGGACTTCACGCAGGAAGAAGTAGCGTACTTGATCGAGCCCGTACTGCTGGACAAAGTCATCCGGGGAGACGGTATTACCCAGTGACTTTGACATCTTCACACCGTTATTGTGCAGGAAGCCATGGATCATGATGCGCTTCGGCAACTCCAGCTTCGCTGACATCAGAAAAGCAGGCCAGTAGATGGCGTGGAAGCGAGAAATGTCCTTACCAATGACATGGACATCGGCTGGCCAGAACTTCTTGAATGAAGCGGCCTCGACATCGGGGAACCCGGCACCGGTCAAGTAGTTGGTCAGCGCATCCACCAGACGTACATGACGTGCTTGTCATTACCGGGAACCGGGATGCCCCAGTCGAAAGTCGTGCGTGAGATCGAAAGGTCAGTCAGCCCACCTTCAACAAAGCGGATCACTTCATTGAAGCGAGACTTGGGGGCACCGAATTCTTCCTGCTCCGCGTAAAGCTTGAGCAACTTATCTTGGTATTTGGAGAGGCGGAAGAAGTAGGACTCCTCCTCGGTCCAGGTGACCTCGGTATCGGTTTCAATGGCATAGCGAACCCCGTCTTCACGTAGTTCGGTTTGTTCCTCGGTGTAGAAGGCTTCATCACGTACCGAATACCAACCCGCGTAGGCATCGAGGTAGATATCTCCGTTGGCTTCCATACGGCGCCAGAGCTCCTGCGCTGCAGCGTGATGGTCGGCATCGGAGGTGCGGATGAATCGGTCGTAACTGATTCCCAGCTCATCATTCATCGCCTGGAAGGCATCGGAATTACGCTGGGCCAATTGGGCCGGGGTGATGCCCTCCTTCTCAGCCGTCTGCATCATCTTCTGGCCGTGCTCATCGGTGCCGGTCATGAAGAAGACGTCATATCCATCCAGACGCTTGAAACGCGCCATGGCATCGGTGGCCACTACTTCATAGGCATGACCAATATGAGGCGTGCCATTCGGGTACGAAATTGCGGTGGTGATGTAATAGGGTTTCTGCTGCGAAGTCACGTTAGTAATTTACCTTAGTTGCATGGTTGTTCAGGAGTCAGAGACGTTGTCTAGCTCTTAGGTGTACTTGTCCAACGAGCTCCAGAATGCTCCGCGCAGCACACGACGGATCTGCTGTTGGTCGGTTTTCCATTCACCGATAACCTGGGCACAGTCCTTGAGCAGCGTCCGATCGATCTCGGGCGGCAGCTGGGGACGGTCGGCCATGAGCTCCACCAATTCAAGTTGCGTGGTGCTGGCGAGCCAGGAATTAGCGACGTTTGCGCCAATTTCTTGGGCGACAGTCATTTCTTCTTGCTCATACGCAGCTTTGCCCTGAAAACCCGACTTTTCACCGCCGCTGGAGTAGATGACTTCTGACTCCGCCATCTGTTCCTGCTCCTGCTCCTGGCTGACGTTCTTCAGTCTCTGCGCCATAATCGCCGGGGTGGGGGCAGCGGGCTTCGGCTCTGATGCGACGGTTTCGGTGGGGGCGGCCGCGATCGTCGCGGACTCGGAAGCGTGGTGATCGTCCCACTCAATGACTTTGGTAAAGGAACTGTCCAATAGCTGGTCAGGGATTGTCTCAATAGCGTCTGCGGTCAGTGCCAAATGCTCTGCGACTGAGGCCACTCCCAAACGGCTCTCGTCACGCCGCACTCCCAAGAGGATGACCTTCATACCAAGATCCTGGGCTTCTTCGACCGCTTCGGCAAGGTCGTCGTCTCCCGAAACTAGATATGCAACGGATGCGGCACCATGACGCGCAACGCCGACAAGATCTAGGGCCAGACGCAGATCCACGCCCTTTTGCTCGCCGTTATAGGAGATACGGCCAAGGCGAACCTTAACACCGGGAATGAAACCAATGCGTTTGTGCTGCTCCGTGAACAGCCCGTCCTTGGACGCGTCGTACCAATAGACACGTAGATTATTCAGGCCGGTATTTTTCTTGACGGTCTGGACTATCCCCTTGATCAGGGCTTCATAATGAATAGTAAACGCGGATCGTAGCGTGGTACCCGCAGCGCGGTGTCCACCTAAGGATAGAAGAAAACCTGCATCAATAAATATGGCCGACTGGTTCATCATACGTCGATCCTACTAAGCGGTACTAGTGAACGTTGCCTGACCCCTCCGGTAGGAAAAGGAAAGGAGTCCGAAATCGTAAGATTTCGGACTCCTTTCCCTGCGATCGTGCTAAATGCTGGCCGCTCGCATCAGGTCTTCCGGATCCGGCAACTTCGAATCAAAGTCCTCCATGCGGATTCCCACGCCAAGCAACTCTGCGATTGCTGCAACGGTTCGTTCAGAGGCCTTGCCGTCACCATAGGGGTTTACTGCGTTGGCCATCTCGTCGTAGGCGTCCTGGTTGTGCAGGAGTTCGGTTACCGACTCGAAGATACGCCCCTCGTTGGTGCCGATCAGCTTAACGGTACCTGCCGCGACTGCTTCTGGCCGCTCGGTGTTCAGACGCATCACGAGAACCGGCTTACCGAGGCTTGGTGCTTCCTCTTGCACTCCCCCTGAGTCGGTGAGCACTAGCGTTGCGGCATCGATGATGCGAGTGAACTCACCATACGCCAGCGGCTCGGTCAGGGTGATGTTCGACAAGCCGTCAATTTCCGGCAATAAAGCTTCACGCACAGCAGGATTGCGGTGCATTGGCAGGATAAATTCGACATCCGGCTCAGCTGCGGAAAGACGAGCCAGCGCCCGACCGATTCCGCGCATCGGCTCGCCCTGGTTTTCACGACGGTGTGTCGTCACCAGAACAATGCGCTTGCCGGAGTTTACAAGATTCTCAAGTGTGGAATCAGAAAACGGAACTTGTTTTTCCACCACCGTCAAAAGAGCATCAATCACCGTATTACCAGTAATGACGATATCGTTCTCGCGGAAGGTCTCTCGTACCAGGTTGTTCTTGCTCAGGGAAGTCGGTGCCAGGTGTAGGCTGGCGATCTGACTCGTGAGTTTGCGGTTGGCTTCCTCGGGAAATGGCGAGAAAATGTCGTAGCTGCGCAAGCCTGCCTCAGCATGAACGACGGGAATACCGCGGTAGAAAGCGGCAATGGCGCCTGCAGTGGAGGTGGTCGTGTCGCCCTGAACGACTACGGCATCCGGCTTCTCCTTTTCGAAAATCTCATCCAACCCGCTGATGGTTTTCGTCAAAAGACCGTTGAGGGTCTGACGCGGTTGGATGACATCAAGGTCATAGTCGGGGGTGATGTCGAACAGTTCATTGACCTGATCGAGCATCTCACGGTGCTGACCAGTAACGGTTACGACGCATTCGAAACCTTCGGAGTCCTTGAGCGCCTTCACGATTGGGGCTACCTTGATGGCTTCAGGACGTGTGCCGTAGATCGGCATGATCTTCTTCATGGGGATGATTACCTTGTCGTCTAAGGGGCGTTAGCGCCACAGACCGCGCGTATCAACAACAGCTTTTCCTGCCAGCGCGGTCGCAGGAACAGCCTTGAACTGGTCGTGATCGACCAGTAGCGTAACAACGCTCGCATCCTGCAGGGCGTCCTCAGTGGACACCATGGTCAAGTTGGAGATATCGCCCAGCTGCTTGGGTAGCGCTTCTACGTGCGGTTCAACAGCTAGGAACTCGACGTCTGGATTGCCTTCTGCCAACTTTCGGGTAATGGCGATCGCCGGCGATTCTCGCATGTCATCGATGTTGGCTTTGAAAGCCAGACCCATAACGGCTACCTTGCCGTTAAAGTCCTCTGCCTTGGTGGCCTCCTTCACCTTGTTGATGACCCAGTTCGGCTTTGCGTCGTTGGTGTCACGGGCCATTTTGATGAGGCCAGATTCTTCAGGAGCCGCCGCAACGATGAACCACGGATCAACAGCGATGCAGTGTCCTCCCACGCCCGGGCCCGGCTGCAAGATATTGACACGCGGGTGACGGTTTGCCAGATTGATCAGTTCCCAGACATCGATGCCTAGCTTGTCGGAAATCACGGAAAGTTCATTAGCGAACGCGATGTTGACATCTCGGTAGGAATTTTCCACCAGCTTGGCCATTTCTGCCGTCTTCGCGTCGGTGGTCAGGATGGCGGCCTCGCAGAAAGTTTCGTACAGTTCCCGCGCCTTATCGGCGGCTTCCGGCGTGATGCCGCCGACAATACGATCGTTGGTGACCAGCTCTTCCATGACGTACCCGGGAAGGACACGCTCCGGGCAGTGCGCAATCAGCAGGTTGTCCTTGGACAAATCTGGGCGCTTGGAAAGCAGGTAATCGGCCATGTGCTCGGTCGCGCCTGGAGGTGAAGTCGATTCAAGGATGACTAGCTCTCCACCCTTGAGCTTCGGGGCGATTCCGTCGGCAGCGGCTTCGATGTAAGAAAGGTCTGCCGAGTGGTCCTCGTTGAAAGGCGTGGGCACAGCGACGATGTAGGCTTCGGCTTCAGGAGTCTCAAAGCTTGCACTCAACGTACCCTGGGAGACGGCTTCAGCAACAAACTCGCCCAGGCTGGTTCAACGAATGGAACTTCGCCCTTGTTGACAGCTTCAACGGTGCGAGGCGAGACATCGACGCCTTTACCGTAATTCCCTTGGATGCCAGGATCGCGGCGGTGGGCAAACCGATGTAACCCAAACCGATAACGGCAACTTCCTTTATGCTGTTCACTAAAGTCGCTTTCTCTCAGGTGCGTAATCACGGCCGCCGCAACGGCTATCCAGGGATGCACGCTTGGCTCAGGGATCTGTTAGCAGGGCCTTAAGAACCTTATCGCAATTCAGCCCCTCAGGTCACGAGGGTTTACTTATTAGGGTCTCGTAGATCTCGCTCAAACGATGGGCATTCGAGGACCATGTGCGCGTGCGAAGAACGAAGTCCCGGCCTGCACGCCCCATACGAGCTGCCTGGTCAGGACGTGATACCAGATCCGAAATGGTTGCCGCCCAAGCGTTGATGTCCTCAGCTTTGATCAGGTGACCATTCTCACCGTCTCTGATCAGCTCTCGAAGAGCAGGCAGATCCGAAACCAGCACGGGAACACCGCTGGCAAGAGCCTCCACGGTTTAAGCGGCGTCACGGAGCGTGTAACGGCGAGATCCCTGCGCGGCACAACAAAAGCGTTCAGACTCGCGTGGTACAAATGCGCCTCGTCCCTTGGCACACGACCTGGGAACCGGCAGATTGCCAGGATTCCTAGTTCTTGGGCGAGATTGCGGAGGTTTTCCCGTTCCGTGCCATCTCCGACGATGAGTACACGCAGCGAAGGATGGGACGGAACGAGTAATGCGGCTGCCATCAGCAGCGTGTCCAGTCCTTCGTAAGGGACGAGGCTGCTGACGGTACCGACGTAGAAGGCGTCCAATTCCAGAGACACTTTGGCCCTCGCACTGAGCCGTGGCACTGGAGCTTCAAGAAACTTGTCCCCAATTCCATTGGGAAGGACTGTGATGTTCTCTTCGGCAACGCCAGCGGCTACGAGGTTCAATTTCATGTGCTCACCTAAGGTGACCACATGATCCGCCGCTTTGGCCGCCTCAGCCTCACGCGCCTTGAATAGTCGGTAGCGTTCGGAGTCTTGTGCGGAGTCGGGACGCGTCGAAGCCCACGTGTCGGCCAGCTGACCGCGTACTTCATAAACCCACGGCAGACCGGTCGCGTGGGCCACGGCGCGCACTGATACCGCGTTGCTGAAGTCTGTGGTTGTATGCAGTACCGACGGTCGAGATGCGGTGACTAGCTTCATCAGTTCATCGCTCTGCTGCTGCAGTCGTCCCTTCAAATCGGTACGTGCGGGAAAGGACAATACACGTTGATAGGTGACCGCGTCGATGGTTTCCCGGGGCGGTGCCAACAGATGTCCGATATTCGCAGGATAATTAATCCTGGTGGCTACCGATGCTCGCCAACCGGCCGCGGGAAGCGAGGCAACTATGGAATGGGTGCGTTGAGCATAGCCACTACCCGTATACGGCAACGAATTTGTGGCGAAGTACAACACCTGTTTGTCGGGACCGCTAGTTTGGTGTTCTTGTCGCGCAATGACTGGTTTCCAACCGGAGAGTACTTGCAATTCGCTCTCATAGTGACGCAGTTGTCGAGAGGCACCGCTGTTTGAAAGCACGTCCACAGCCTCTTGCAGGTTGCCCATGTGCCATGCCATACGCGCTTGGACACGAGCCGTCGCACGGTTAGCACTAAGCTGGTCAAGGATATGCTGAGCATGGCCCCACTGGTGGACAGCGATGCAGGCATTGGCCAGCGCCAGCCCATCAGAACTTTTTCGGTCAGTATTCACTAACCAACGCTCGGACACTAAAAGTATGCGGCCGGTATCTTCAGCGAGCAAACTTAGCATTACCTCACGGAGGGTTTTGCTCATGGGTGCGTAAAGTACAAATCGAGAAATCCGCTGTAGGATCGGATTCTTGAATTTCCTCACAATTTGCAGGGCGAAGAAACTTGGATCATCCGTGATATTCGCGTATACCAAACCAACGGTGTTGACCAGATTGTGGAATTTGCTCCGTAGGTGAACAGGCATGATCTCTACTTCGATTCTTGATAACGGTCAGTCAGCCATTTGAGTTCTCGTAGGTATTGCTGCCCTAGGGTGGGCAAGGCCGCATTTCGGCGCACCCACTTGGATCCGGCATGCCCTGTCCTCAACAGACGGCGTTCTGCGTACAGATTCAAAAAGTGTTCGGCCAATGCCCGGTCAGATTGCTCAATGACTTGACCGGATCTTGAGGCACGGATGATCTCCGCTGCTTCACCTTTCACCAGGCCGGTAATGTGGCAGTCCAGGAACAGTAGCTCGTAGAGCTTCGACGGAATGGTGTGTTCAAAGCTATCCCAGTCCGAACGTAAGGTGACTAGACAGGTGTCGGCCCAAGCATAATTATCCAGGACGCTGGGACCATAGACTGGATCCTTGAAGTCGACATCAACGTCGAGCCCGGCAGCGAGTTGTCGTAAATTGGTTATCTCGGTTCCCTGACCGACAATCCGAAGCTGTACGTTGCTCTTTGCGAGGGCGGCTGCACGAATCACCAGATCAAGGCCTTGACTCCTGCCCAAGTTTCCTAAGTATAGGACACGCAACTTCTCGCCGCGTTGCGTGGTCAGCAGATCCATGCCGTACCTGTCGATGTCAACGCCGTTAGAAATAGTGATTGCTTTCCTCGCGCCCTCAGACATAAGTTTCTGCGCGAAGCCCTCGGATACAGTGACAACAAGATCACTGCGGTGGATCATAAATGTCAACATCCGGGAGACTAGAGGCTCCAGCCAGGCAAGGCGGAGGACTTGTGAATCCTGTAATAAATCGGGCCAGGCATCACGGAGGTCTACGACAAACGGCGTTCTGCGCATTCGGCTGACTAGGTAGCCCACGGCGAGTGTGGGGATCGCCGGCACCGTAGCGATTACGATTTGCGGCCGCGGGGTTCGCAGTGCCGTGGGAATACTGCGCAGTGCATCTATCGCGTGCTTGAGTAGTTTGCCTAACATGGTGCCGGGCTTCCTGATGGAGGGGTAGCGGTATACCGTCACACCTTCTGGAGGTGCCAATCGTTGGGAAATTCTAAGGAGATTCTGATCGAACACCTTCGGGGCCACCACGTCGATCTGGTGACCAGCAGACGCAAACTCCCGGGTAAAGACGCCCCACCGCCTCTGAGGCGGAGAAATATCCGGCCAAAAGGAATGCGTCAGCAGAAGTATACGCACCCGCTGCATTCCCTCCTCCGCGCCGCCCCGCCGTCAGCCGGATTCCTAAAAGAATATATGGCTGTCATTCTTACCAAACCATTGAATAGTACCAGTGGACGTGAGTTCGGCATCGCTCAAATTCCACGTGTGGTTATTCCCATCACCGCCACGCATCTGAAGAAAATTGAAGCGATCTGCAGAGTAAACGGTGCCGCCATTGCCGACGACGTCACGGAGGAATTGAGTGTCCTCCCCACGGCTGCGGCATTCGAATGGGGTCGTCTTGAACACTTCAGCATGGCCCAGCATCGTCGGGCCCATCACCAGGTTGGTGAAGCGGTGTTCCCGCTCCGCAAAACGTAGTAGTGTAGCGTCAGATTGCCCGAGGTACATGTAATGGGCCTGCTTCCCTACCACGGATGCGCCGCTATATCGCAGAGCCGATACCTGATCGAAAAGATAATGCTCACCATAAAGGTCATCATCATCCATTTTGGTAATGAAATCACCATCGCACAGCTGCACGGCTTGGTTCAGGCAGTCGCCCAATGAAAAATCCTCACCGGCCCCGACCAGTTTAAAGTTCTCGATGCCAGCAGCTGACACCTTGGAATGGACTGCCTGTTCATTTATCTGGAACTTGTGCGCCACGAGGATGAGTTGAACCTGCACACCCCACTGCTTCGCTACCGTGCGAATGATGTGATCAATTTGTGACGGGCGGATGGTGGAAACCACGACACTGACCGATGGCTCGTGAGCCATGCTCAGAGGGTTCGCAAGTTTCTCATCGATACCGATCTTAGTGGCGATCGCATGGGCACGGTGTGCATAAGTGTGTTCGGACCAGATCCTTCTCTGTCCAAGATGAACGGTACGGTCCCGCAGCTCAGGGCTTCGGGTCAGGCTCCGTATCGCGTGAGCGGCAGCTTCCCGGTTCCCGACTTCGATCACCTCGTTCGAAGCAAAGAAGTTGCCAATCGCGGTGCTCGGTGCCGAGATCACGGCAGCACCAGCTGCGGTGATCTCAAAGATTCGCCTGGCACACATGCTTGGTGAGTCAACCACTGAATTCACATTGAGAAATACGCTGTAGTACTTGTGGGCAGTCAGCATTTTCTCATAGGGAAGCGACCCCACAACGTGGCCGCTGAACGGATCCGGGAACTGGTACTTTTCATCGCCACCCAATTGCCGCGAGAAGATATCGAAACCTGATTCCAAGCGTGGGGCAACCATCTCTGCCCCGCCCAGAACAATGTTCATCTGCTCGCGACGTTCCGGGAACTTGTGGGCGAAGTACATCCCGGCGAAGGCTACATCCCGCCGTGGCTGAGATAAGGGTCGTACCGGATTATGGAAAACCGGCTGCGCCGCGAAACTGAGCGACTCAATACGGTCATGCCCAAGTTCTTGCTTGTAGCGAGATATCATTCGAATGTCTGATGTAAAGACGTAGTCGAATAATCTAGCAGAATCAAGAAAGTCTTCAAAGTGCGGTGGGTCTTCTTTGTTCCAGAAAACCGTCGGAATTTTTTCTGCTTTGAAAGCGTCGACCATTTCAACGAATGCAGGTCTAGGCGCGGTCGGGCCAGTTAGGTGATATTGCCACGAGTTGTTGTTCCCTGACCAAGCTGACTCTACAAATAGCAGGTCGAAATCGCTACTGAGCAGTTCATTTTTCCAGGTGGTTGGTGTCAAAAAAACACACTCCCACTCCGGAGCCCACGATTTAGCGCTGAATTCATCTAGGATAACTGCCACTCTCAGCTTCTTGACAGAGATACAGCGAGCGACAGGCTCCATTGGAGCTAGCCTAAGTCCTATGCGTTCTTCGGTCTGGGAAACGCGCGAACCGGTATTTCTAACATCTTTAACAAATTCACGTCGTCGATACCACTCAGCGAGTTGCTCTAGCCCTCCCTTCCGAAAGTGCCAAAGCGCCTTCCGCAAATTTCGTAGACAGATTTAGTTCGCGTATCTATCAATTGAATTCCTTCAAAGTTCGACTTTATCTCCAGTGGAAATCGATTGACCATGACGTCTACTCGCCGGTTATCACGGCTCGAAACCACACTCTCGCAGGTAGCAATAGGACGCCTGGATCCAGTATCCGGGCGCCCTGTTTCTTTTCGCTAGCTCGATTCGGGAGTATTTTACCTTTTTATTCCCTTCCAAAGCTCTTCGTATGCGGAAGAAACTACAGTCGCAAGATTTTTCCAATCTCGTTCCTGAACTACCCATTCACGTGCCTGCGCACCTAGTTGTTGACGCATCACAGAATTGTCCAGTAGGCGACGGATTTCTGCAGTTAAGCTTCCCGCATCGCCCTTGGTATGCAATAAACCGTTTAGTCCGGGCGTAACGATTTCAGCCAATGCATCAACGTCTGAAGCGATAACTGCCTTACCCATTGCCATAGCTTCGAATGGCTTTAGCGGGGACACCATTTCACATACTGGCAGCGGCAGCCGTGGAAACGGAGTGATGTCAATAAGTGAGTAGTAGGATTCGACTTGCTCGTGAGGCACCCGACCAGTGAACGTTACCACGTCCCCTAGTCCCGACACCTTGACCTCATTCTGGAACTTTGGAAGCTCTGCTCCATCACCGACAATCAGGACGTGGAAATCCTCACGTTCGGATTTCAGAGAAGCAGCGGATTCAAGCATGAGCTCGATGCCCTCGTAGTCCAAGATGGAACCGACATATCCAATAACCGTCTTGCCCTGCAATCCCAGCGAATTCGCCAATGCTTCATTTCTGGGAAGCGGGGTGAAACGGGTAGTATCGACACCGTTTGGTATGATCTGTATCTTGTCCCCGTCGACCCCTCGATTGATCAGCTCTTCTTTCAAAGCACGAGTGATTGTGAAGACACGACTCGCTCCCCGTGCGGCGTCAGCTTCCATCCGGGCCATGAACTTGAACATGTTCCCTTGAGCCCACTCCGGGTTCCTCGACCCTCTCGTGACTTCCCACAGGCCACGAACCTCGTAAACTGAAGGAATCCCAAGCTCGCGAGCGGCTTTTACAGCTGCTAAACCGTTCCAATGATTTGAAGCAGCATGAAGTATAGCTGGCTTTTCGTTCAGAGCGGCTGTTTTAAGAGCTGAAGAATAACGAGTCACGTACTCATATAATGGATTCTTCTTCTCTATATCCATGCCATTTAGAAGACGTCGGTACACGACGGTGTCAACTTGCGTGTCCGATGGAATCTCTCCAATATCAGCCATGCCCGGCATATCATATGGATAGCCCAAGCGTGTAACTCCATCCACAGTCCAGTTCGTGGTATTAAGTTCGGTCAATAGTCCATGAGTTCTTGTGGCATATCCTGCTGAATGAAATGGGAGACTATTATGGAGTAAGTAAAATACCTTTTTGTTAGATACCTCGAACGCAGGATTTTCCCTTACTTCAGGAAAAACAAACCCCTTTTTGCCAAGGAGATAGTTCGACGGATTCTTGTCATCAAGAATAGTAGCTAATTCTCTCGCCCATTTATCACCCGGCTTGACCGTCAAGTAAATAGCTGCGTACTTCGAAGCTGCGCTCATTTTTTCCGAGGCCCTGGAGCGACGAATTGCACGACGTAAGGAGCGCTCCGGAATATCGGCCTTAGGGAGAGCTCTAAGTGCTTCGATAGCAGCACTAGGTTTGCCCCGTGCGAGCCACAAATGCGCTAATACCAACGGCCTTTCAGGAAGTTTTGTAATTTCATTGAGAATCCCTTCTAAATTCGTGTTATTCCCCAACTCAAGGTGAGCAGTTGAAACCGCACGAGCGATGGGATCGGAACTTTTATTAGCAATTTCCGCTAAACTATCCAGTTTTTTATGCGGAATAAGGAAATCAAGTGCATCACGGTGTCGCCCAGGCTTGTGAACTACACTTTCATTGAACCGATTGAGTGCTTGCGTGATTATTGCATTGTCCACTCCGAGGTTCCGCCCAAGCTCGAAAAGGAACTCCATCCCGTCTGGAGACGAGGGGTCAGCAGTCAATAAGAGCTGTGTAATTTCTAATGCTAACGTCGACTCATTAACGGAAATTAAGAAATTAATATAGTTTAGAAAAGCTCCACTGTTGCTCGGATCCAACATAATAGCTTCTCGATACCAGGCCTTCGCATTATCTATGTCCTTCTTATCACGCGCTGCTGCGGCTTTATTTTGCGCGACCATCGAGTTTTTTCGAGAAGTAGCATCCGACAGATCAAGACTCGAGCGATCGTTATAACGTCGGAGTGCCCGGCGTAGCCGCTGAACAAAAGCCTGGTTTTCTTTCACAGTGTCTCCATACTTCAAAATTAATTACACCAGCGGATACATTAAAATGTACAAACCACCGAACAATACAAACCTCCTACTCAGAAGTTGAGTGCCTACTCACTTCTCCTGAGCGGGACAGGTCTTGCCGGCGCATGAGTCAACATGCGGGTTCGATTTCGCACCCTAAGTTGTACGAGAGTCTTCTCTTAGGGGACGATGATTTCACGTATACATCCTATAGATAAATCCGTTGCAACGAAACTTGGCACAGTTAGGAAGTCAACCGTCCCTGCTAGAAAAAGTCAGTCCAGCTGACGACAGCTCCAGGGCCCTGTCTATCAGCTGGAAATCAATGCAACGCTTCCCGGAATTTTTCAAGTCAAGCGGTACCACGCTGAGTTAGCAGGCTGTTAGGCCCCTACTTTTTGGGAGGTTTCCTAGGGTTGGTTGATCCATGCCGGGCCGGGCAGGGCCAGGATCTTCGGGTCGGTGGTGCCTGAATGGCTTAAAACTGTGCTGAAGTGGCCTACTTTTGAGAGCTTTAATGGCCTACTTAAACTTGACGAAACACATTAGGCCCCTACTTTTTGGGAGGTTTCCTAGGGTTGGTTGATCCATGCCGGGCCGGGCAGGGCCAGGATCTTCGGGTCGGTGGTGCCGGAATGGCTTAAAACTGTGCTGAAGTGGCCTACTTTTGAGAGCTTTAATGGCCTACTTAAACTTGACGAAACATAGCCGTTGATGAACGCCCTCGCCTCCCCCAGGGACGCGAAGCGCTCAGGGAACGTTCGCCCGTACTTCATGGTCTTTAAAAGCGATTCTGAGTAAGGGTTATCGTTACTCACCTGCGGCCTGGAGTGTGATCGGGTGACTTCCAGATCCGAGAGCAACGCGGCAACGGTCTTCGAAGTCATCGAAGTGCCGCGGTCGGCGTGGACCACCTGCGGGATGCCGTGGATGCCGAAAATCTCCTTCATCATTTCCGCCGCCAGGATCGCCGCTTCGCTCGCGTGTACCTGCGCACCGACAATGAACCGCGAATGGATATCGATCATCAGGTAGCAGTCGAAGTACTTGCCCTTGACCGGACCGGCCAGCTTCGTGATATCCCACGAATACACTGCCCCGGGGCGGTGGCCACCAGTTCCGGGATGGCATGGGGTGGATGCTTGGCCAGGGCCCGGCGTTCCTTGACCTGCCGGTTTTCCTCCAGGACCCTGTAGAACGTGGAGACCGAGCCAGGTAGATGCCCGCGTCGAGCAACTTCGAGTAGACCTGCAGGGGCGCCAGGTCCACGAACTGAGGCGAGTTCAAAGTCGCCAGGATCTTAGCCCGCTCCGCGGCGCTGAGCTTGTTCGGCGGCACCACCGGTGCGTGGCCCCGGGGCGCTGTGAACTTACGGTAGATCGCGGTGCACGAGAGCCGCAGCAGAGTAGCGGCCCGCCGCGTCGGGACAGCAAGTTCCACCAGCTGCTTGTAGGTGCCCATCAACGCTTCTTGGACTTCGGATCGTCGTTGGTGTCCTCGGAGAGAGTCTGCAAGAACGCGTGCAGTTTTCCCATCACACCAAGTGCTGCCTCGGATCGCTTCAACCGGCTCTCGCTCACCTCCAGCTGGCGGCGCAAACGCGCGATCTCGGCCTGTTCCGGGGATAGTTTCCCAATTTTCTCCCCGGCCTTCTTGCCCTGCAGGACCCCGGCATCGCGCAGCTTGCGCCACTCGGTGATCTGTGAGGAATACACTCCCTGCTCCCGAAGGAACGCACCACCTTCCTGACGGGTGCAGGCGTCCTCGTACTGGGCCAACAACTCAAGCTTCTGCACTGGGGTATACGACCGGCGAGGGGTCGGTCCACCGGCACGCGGTCCGGAACTACTCATGGATCCATCTAGGCGTACTTCGGCCAAAACTAGATTAGACATACTGATTGGTTTCCTGGTTCTTGCCTTACGTGATCGAGCGACTTGCTCTTTCACCGTGGTACCGCTCCAGCCTGACACGTAGGGATACCAGTACACCGGTTGTTGAGCCGCCGCCACGGAGGATGAACTCGTTATCTTTGATGACCAGATAGCGACGCCAAGCATGCCGGGCGGTGTGAGCGTCCCAAGCAATTCCCAAGGAAAAACGTCCATCGCGACCACCTCGGATCAGCCTGATTCAGGTAAATGGTGGGTGAGCGCATCTCCACCCAAGGGATTTGCTTCATACGGCACCACCTAGCCGGGTATTCCATGGCAACGGCAGTCATTAA